>NZ_JADKPQ010000027.1:0-77436 GCF_015350725.1 Flavobacterium sp. CSZ | reverse complement strand
ATTGGGATGAACGCAATGAATGGCCTTATGAAAATATCGCTAAACCAACTGCATGCAACATATCTTATATGACCAGTAAAACACCTTTAGATCCGGGTAGTTGGAAGTATCGTGATAATTACTTTAAGAATACTGGCGACGTTAATGTGGGGCCTTTAACAAACAATCACAGTCACCTCTTCAAGTTTAAAGGGAAATATTATTTGGCTTACCATGCCATGTATTTACAGTATTATTTTGGCACTAAGGGTGGTTTTCGTAATGTGGGTATAGAAGAAGTACCAGTGGATGAAGGCAATGACGTGAATATCCCTATGGTCAACGCAACTTTCAAAGGTCCATCGCAACTGAATCCATTAAATCCATTTGTTCTTCAGCAAGCAGAAACCACAGGAGGTACTTCTGGGCAAGTTCAGTTTGAAGCTATTGGGAATGTGGGTAATATGGTTGCCAAAGGAAAAGCAGACAAACAATGTCTGATGGTTAGAGGAGCCGATTTCAGCAAACAGATTCCTTCCAAATTCCAAGCCAGGGTTAAAGGAAAAGGTAAAATAGATGTTTATGTAAATACTCTTAAAGGTACTCCTTTAGTTTCGCTTGTATGTGATGCGAATGACTGGACTACGCTCTCCAATAAAATTGATCTAAAAATAGATAAAGGAGTATACAACATCTATTTTGTATTTAACGGAGAGGGTTTTTTATTTGATGAATGGAAATTCATTTATTAATCATGGCTGCTGGTTTATTGATGCTTTAAGTTAAGGATTCCAGTATTTATTTATCTTACTTTCTAGTTGGTGAAAACACCAACTAGGTTGAAAATTTAAGGATTTTAAATAGAGCCTAATTAAATAAACATACTAAAATAGTAATATGAAAATTTTTCTAAAAAGATCATTGGCAATTTTTCTCCAGACATTCATTTTTGTTTGTCACGTATCAGGGCAGAACCCTATCATACAAACCAAATTCACGGCAGATCCGGCACCAATGGTTTATAAGGATACCGTATTTCTTTATACCGGCCATGATGAAGATGATGCTAAAGAATTCAAAATGCAGGATTGGTTGCTTTATACTTCAACGGACATGGTGAATTGGACAGATAGGGGCAGCGTAGCATCACTTAAGAGTTTTAGCTGGGCAGAGAACCACGGAGCATGGGCTGCTCAGTGCATTGAAAGAAATGGAAAATTTTATTTGTACTGTTCAATACCCTCAAAAGGAATCGGGGTATTGGTTTCCGACAGCCCATACGGACCCTTTACCGATCCAATTGATAAGCCCCTTATTATTACCCTACAAGGTTGGGGTGATATTGATCCAACGGTATTGATCGATGATGATGGACAGGCGTATTTGTATTGGGGTAATCCTGACTTGTTTTATGTAAAGTTGAATGAAGATATGATTTCCTTTTCCGGTGATATAATAAAAGAACCGACCAAACCCGCGAACTACCAAGAAGGTCCGTGGATCTATAAACGTAAAGGCCATTATTATATGGCTTATGCTTCCTCTTGCTGTCCAGAAGGAATGGGATATGCCATGAGCGATTCTCCTGTTGGACCTTGGACATACAAAGGAATGATTATGGATCCCAATGGTACATCATTTGGCAACCATCCCGGTATTATTGATTATAAGGGCAACACTTATGTGTTCGGATTCAATTACGCGTTACTTTGGGCCAAAGTTTTCACCAAACATGAACGGCGTTCGGTTTGTCTCGAGAAGATGAACTTCAACCAAGACGGTACTATTCAGAAACTTCCTCACTGGACGACACAAGGAACTAAACAAATAGAGACTTTAAATCCCTTTAAGCGTAGAGAAGCAGAAACCATTTCCTGGAGCGAAGGGTTGAAGACCCAAAAGGATAGTAAGACTGGAATGTATGTTACAGAAATTAATAATGATGACTACCTTATTGTAAAAGGTGTTGATTTTGGTAAAGGAGCAAATGCGATTGATATGAGCTGTACTTCTTTGGTTGGAGGAAAAATTGAAATTCGTCTTGATAATCAGTATGGTAATATATTGGGCGTGTGCGAAATAAATAATTCCGGTAATACATGGGAAACATTCTCTGCAAAAATTAAGAATACCAAAGGCGTGCACGATTTGTGTTTTGTGTTTAAAGGAGAAAAGGGAGATTTGTTCAATGTAGATTGGTGGAAATTTAGATAAGGTAGAATTGATCGTTTATCGCCTTTGTTGCGTTGTTAGTCTTACAACCAGTAACATTATTTAACACCTTTATTTGTTGAGGATACCCTAGTGAGGGGCAGAAAATTAAGTATTAATAAAAATTATCTTTCATAAGTAAATTAACCAAGCATGTTTAGAAAAAAAGTGCTATTAAGTACGATGGTTGCCATATCCTTTTTGGGATGCGGAGAATTCGTATCAGCTCAGACCAATTCGGATAAACCGAAAGAGATTAAAGAAAACCTGGAAGAAAAGTTCGCAAATGTGTCGCCTAAACTTCTCACCAATAATGCCAATCCATTATTAGATTTTATGTTTACGGCTGACCCTACAGCTGTAGAATACAACGGAAGAATGTATGTGTATGCCACAAATGATCACCAACAGTATGAGCATGTAGGAAAGGATGGGAAAAATTCATACGAGAAAATCCGCACACTGGTGATGATCTCTTCAGATGATATGGTCAACTGGACCTATCATGGCTTCATAGATACAGCAAAGCTGGCGCCATGGAATCAGAATTCTTGGGCACCGTCCATTACATCCAGACTGGAAGCAGATGGTAAGACGCACTTCTATTTGTATTACTCCAATGGCGGTGGTGGAACAGCCATGCTTACTTCTACTTCTCCTGTTGGCCCGTGGACTGATCCATTAGGAAAGAACATAGTGGACCGTTCTGTCCCCGGAGTGGATTGCGATGCTCCATTTGATCCCGGAGTTGTCATTGATAACCAAGGTACAGGCTGGCTGGCTTTTGGAGGGGGAACGCCGAAAACAGATTATATGCCAGGTATTGCCCATATTGTCAAGTTAGGAGCAGATATGATCAGTTTGTCTGGTAATGTAGCTAAGATTCCCGCCCCTTATTTTTTTGAGGCCAGCGAACTTAATTTTATCAATGAAACCTGGGTTTATACCTTTAATACAAGTTGGAAAGAACGTATCCAATGGCCTTATACCAACATTGATAAACCAACCATATGCAATATGTCTTATATGACCAGTAAAACACCTTTAAATCCTGATAGTTGGAAGTATCGTGATAATTACTTTAAGAATGCCGGCGAAGATAATGTAGGGCCTTGGACAAACAATCACACGCACCTGATTAAGTTTAAAGAGAAATATTATCTTACTTACCATGCTATGTATTTACAGGATTATTTTGGCACTAAGGGAGGTTTTCGTAATGTAGGGATTGAAGAGATACAGGTGGATGAAAAGAATGTGAATATCCACATGGGCAAAGCAACTTTTAAAGGTACCTCACAACTTAGCCCATTAAATCCATTTGTTCTTCAGCAGGCAGAAACCACTGGAGGCACTTCGGGGCAAGTCCAGTTTGAAGCTGTTGGGAATCTGGGCAATATGGTTGCCAAAGGAAAAGCAGACAAGCAATGTCTGATGGTTCGAGGAGCTGATTTTAGCAAACAGATTCCTTCCAAATTCCAAGCCAGGGTGAAAGGGAAAGGTAAAATTGATGTTTATGTAAATACTCTTAAAGGTACTCCTCTTGTTTCCCTTATATCTGACGGGAAGCAATGGACTACGCTTTCAAAGAAAATTGCACTGAAAATAGATAAAGGAGTAGGGAACATCTATTTTGTATTTAACGGAGAGGGTTTTTTGTTTGATCAATGGAAATTTATTGATCAATAAATTCATGGTCCTCTAAGGGAGAGTCTTATTTATCCCTACCATGCTTTCTTGTTGGTGATAAAACAAGGAAGAAAAGGTAATAAAGCTTTTTTGAGTTCAGATCATTTGGAATCTGAAAGAAAAAGTAGAATATAATTAAAATGCTTTTGTATTAGTACTATGAACCCATAAACCTATTAAATTATGAAAAAAAATACATGTAATTTAAGAATTTTATTTCTATATCTTATTTTGGTATTTAGCTCGGTTTTAACAAATGCCCAGACTTATACATCGAAGAATGCTCCGATCGGCGGAGGCGGGTTTGTCACAGGGATCGTTACCCATAAAACATCTGGTGATAGGTATTGCCGCACGGATGTGGGCGGAGCTTATCGCTGGGATGAAGCCAACAATAAATGGATTCAATTGTTAGACTGGCTCAATGAGTCGGAAAGTGGATTTATTGGCGTGGATGCTTTAGCGCTTGATCCCCAGAATGCTAATAATATATATATGCTCTGTGGCACCGAGTATATGAAAAACGGAAGAACGGCTATATTGAAATCCACCGACAAAGGAAATACCTTCACCTATACCGATGTCACGGCTAAGTTTAAAACCCATGGAAATGGGAATGGTCGCGGGAACGGAGAACGTCTTGCCGTAGATCCAAAAAACAGTAACATTTTATTCTGTGGAAGCAGGGCTAACGGATTATGGAAAAGTACAGATGCAGGTGTTAGCTGGAACCTTGCATGGAACGCAGTAACTACCACTGGTAATGGTAACGGGATATGTTTTGTTTTGTTTGATCCTTCGGGCAATGTGGTAAACGGAGCCAGTCAAACCATTTACATAGGGGTTTCCCGCACCGGGGGAGGAAACATTTATAAAAGTACAGACGGAGGTGCCAACTTTACAGACATTTCCGCAACCACTGCTTTTATGCCGCATCGGGTTGCTTTACAGGGAACTACCATGTATGCCACCTATGCGGATGGTGCAGGTCCGGCCACCAATGGCGATGGGAAGTTATATAAGCTCAACACTGCTACAGGAGTGTGGACAAATGTTACCCCTGTTAGTTGGAAGGACCATTCATACGGCGGGGTAAGTATAGACCCAACTAATGTTAACAGGGTAATAGTTTCTTCTTGTGGTAGTTATAGTAACAACCAGTACGGTGGTGGTTGGGGAGACTTTATTTTCCTCTCCACCGATGCAGGATCGACCTGGACCCTTAAGAATGGCACTAACGCTACTTATAACAATAATGGCATGGCATGGACAGGTGATGGCGCGGTTAACTGGATGGACTGTATCGAGTTTGACCAATCCAATCCTTCAAAAGTACGGGTAATAGGAGGCGGAGGCGTATATACCTGTTCGGATATTGCCGCTACGAATCCTTCTTGGAAGTGTGATGTGATTGGAATTGAAGAGACCGCATTCCTAGACGGGATAAGTATACCCGGAGGGCCGTTTATTTCCTCTTTCGGAGACGTATGTGGCTTTGTACATGATCCGTTGACTTCTTTTCCATCAGCAAAACTTTCTCCTACAGATGGGAATAACCAGAGCATTGCTTATGCTGCTGGCAACACAAATAAAGTAGTAAGAGCCTCTAGTGGGGGAAGCGTTATTTACTATTCTACCAACAAGGGGGCTACATGGACGGCTTCGGCTACTAATATGGGACCACATGGAAGGGTAGGTATCAGCGCCGATGGAGGTACGATTCTGCACCGCCCTGGAGATGGTTCCACAACTACCTACTACACGACCAATAATGGAGCAAGCTGGTCGGCTTGTTCAGGTGTATCGTCTCCAGACGCTGTTCCTGTGGCCGACCAGGTAAACTCAAATTACTTCTATATCTATAATCCAATTAACGGGCAGATGCTTTCAAGTTCCAATAAGGGGGTCAGTTTTTCAGTAGCAGGTACTCCTGGTACCAATACATTTGAGCCTTGGGTAGCAACAACTTTGATCCGCTCAGTACCCGGCTTGGAAGGACACATTTGGGTGCCTCTTGGTGGCAATGGTTTAAAATATTCTACCGACCACGGAGCGACTTATACTACTCTTTCCAATGTCTCTTATTGCACAACGGTTGGGATAGGAAAGACAATGGCCGGAGCAAGCTATCCTACTATTTTCATTTGGGGAACCGTGTCAGGCATTACGGGCCTTTTCAGGTCAGCTAACCAGGGTGCTACGTGGATCAGAATCAATGATGATACCCATCAGTTTGGAGGAACACCATTGCTGATCGGAGACATGAATGTTGATGGAAGAGTATATATGGGCGCTGCCGGAGGAAGAGGTTTAATTTATTGGGATTCTACAGAACCTTCTGTTTCCTACGTTACTTTAGCCAATAGAGGTACCAATTTGTTGATGGATGGGATGTACAGGTCCGCCAATGGTTCCAATGCAGGACAATATGCTAACAGCGGTGCAACGGCGCAACAATGGTCAATTGAACCGGTTGGAAATTATGTACTGTTAAAGAATCGTGCTACAAACCTATACCTTGATGGCATGTATAGAAATACCAATGGTTCCCTTGCAGGACAATATAGTTATAGTGGCAGTGATGCACAATATTGGACACGCGAAACTACAGGAAGTTATGTGAAGTTTAAGAATAAAGTTTCAGGACTGTATCTCGATGGAATGGGTACTACTACCAACGGTGCTGATTTATTTCAATGGGGCCAGAGTAGCAGTTTTAATCAGGAATGGTCAATAAATATAGTAGGAACTCAAAGTTTAAATATTAATTCGGTGTCTAAAGGTGCTATTTCAGAAGAGTCAAACTTTTCAATAGCGTTTTTTCCAAATCCATTTAGTACTAATTTTAAGGTTGAGGCTGCAAAATCAAGTGAGCCAATTCGTGTAAGTATTTTTGATGTTGCAGGAAAAAAAGTACAAGAAGCAGAATCCTCTACTGAATCAGGACAATTGTTAATGGGGTCTTCATTACAGCCCGGATTATATCTAGTGAAAGTTGAAGGAGTAAACTCAAATTTATCAAAATCCTTTAAGATTATTAAAAAATAGATCTGCTTTAAAAAAATTATAAATATAAAAGAATATTAAGGTATATGAAAAGGAGCCGGTTTATAGTAGTTTGTATCCTGTTTTTACAGTTTTTGGCAGCTCAGCAAAAGTATTTATTGCCTATCAGGGAGGGTAATGAAGGGGTTGCTGCAGGAAAGTTTGCGCCGACCTGGCAATCACTGCAGCAATATAAAACTCCGCAATGGTTCCAAAATGCCAAATTTGGGATATGGGCTCACTGGGGACCTCAGTGTCAGCCAGAGCAGGGAGACTGGTTTGGGAGGCACATGTATAATGAAGGCAGTGACCAGTATAAATGGTTTGTAGAACATTACGGACATCCATCCAAAATTGGGTTCAAAGAAGTTATTAATGATTGGAAAGCCCAAAATTGGGATCCAGAAAAATTGGTAGCACTTTATAAACGAGCAGGCGCCCAGTATTTCTTTGCCATGGCCAATCATCATGATAATCTGGATTTGTGGGATAGTAAATACCAAGAGTGGAACTCGGTTCGTGTGGGGCCAAAGAAAGATATTTTAACTGGTTGGTCAAAAGCAGCCAAAAAATATAATCTTCCATTCGGACTTAGTATACATGCTTCGCATACATGGACTTGGTTTGAAACATCACAACGAGCAGATGTAAACGGAGCATTGGCAGGAGTTCCATACGATGGAAAATTGACCCAAGGCGATGGTAAAGGAACATGGTGGGAAGGACTTGATCCGCAGGAGCTTTATGCACAAAACCATCCTTTAAGCACAAAAAGCGATAAAGATATATTTGCCTTGTGGGGTCAGTGGGATTGGGGCAACGGTGCCTCAATACCTTCACAGGCTTATTGTGAAAAATTCTATAATCGCACCATAGATCTTATCAATAAGTATAATCCAGATTTACTTTATTTTGATGATAGTGTATTGCCTCTCTATCCTGTAAGCGATGCAGGATTAAAAATTGCAGCAGATTTCTATAATCATAATATGGCAACCCATAATGACAAGTTGCAGGCAGTATTGTTTGGTAAAATGCTGAATGATGAACAAAAAAAAAGCATGGTATGGGATGTAGAGAGAGGTGCGCCAGATAAAATCGAAGATTTGCCATGGCAAACCTGTACCTGTATAGGAGACTGGCATTACAGTAAATCGGTTTATGAAAATAATGGTTACAAATCTGCAGCTACTGTAATCTGCATGTTGATTGACATTGTTAGCAAGAATGGGAATCTGCTACTTAATATTCCTGTTAAGGGAGACGGTACGATTGATGATAAGGAAGTTGCAATTCTTGAAGAAATAGCAGCCTGGATGGATGTGAATAAAGAAAGCATTTTTGATACACGTCCATGGAAATTCTATGGTGAAGGACCGGTTTCAGATGCTGTAAAACCTGGAGAATACAAAAGTTTTAATGAAGGAAAAGTAAAATTTTCGGCAAATGACATCCGCTACAATCAAAAAAGAGACATCCTTTACGCAACTTTTTTAGGAGTGCCTTCAAATAATATGAGCTTGAAATTGCTTGGTAAGAATAAAGAAAATGGTAAAATTAAGAGTATCGAAATACTTGGAAGCAAGGAGAAACTCTCATGGAAGCAATATGCCGATTCATTGGTAATTATAAAACCAAAAGTTATCCCCAATGATATTGCAGTAGTGCTTAAAATAAAAAAATAGATATAGACTAATTTAAAAGACGAATATTTCAAAAAAAATGTTTTTTAATAACTAGGATGATATAGAGATAAATGTCTATACCTGAAACTATTTTGTCCTAGATGTTTTAAACAAATTATTACTTATTTCTAATCAATATTTTATAAACTTAAAAAAAAACAAATTATCATGAAAAAAATCACACTATTATTTTTTGCTCTAACGGGGATCTTAGCCAATGCACAGCAAACTCTGTATGCCGAAAATTTTGAATCAAATGTTGCTGTCGCTGGTGATGGTTATATGTATACATTTAAACCATCTACAAAGGCAGGGACATGGAGTGGTGGAATAGATCTAAAAACTACTGGCGATGCCAATATAAATTTGCGCCAAGGGTGGGGTGAGCAATATAATTTGAAAATAGAATCTAAAGGCGCTGCTGTTACCATACCTAATATCAATGTGGCTGGTTTTACAAATTTAAACCTCTCTTATGAACTTGTTGTTGAAGATGCAGGAGATGCTGTAGCACCAAAAATTGAAGCAAGTCTTGATGGTGGTGCTTCTTGGGTAGCGCTACCTACAGTTGCTAGTGGTGGAGGATGGTCTAAAGAAACAAAATTGGTTGCTTTGCCTTCAGGAAATTATAAAACAGTAAGCCTTAGAATAAATCCTAATTCTTTGATTTCTAATGCTGTAATGTTTGATAATTTTGTAATTACTGGAAAGAAGCTGTAAGCGTGGTGACTAAATAGAGATGGTTTAAAAAAAATAATTGAATTTTTTATATGGAGCCAGCGTTAAAATGCTGCTGGCTCCATTTCATATAAGATTTATTATTTAAATAGCCTGATAACAAGAATCTGAAAACAACAAACAAATACTATCTTTTAATCAATAAAATAACAATTGTAAAAAATGCAAATTTCATTTAAACGTTACTGCAAAACCATGGAGTTGCTTAACGAGCCTATTCTAATCGAAGCTTATAAAAAGGCCCATGCCAAAGGGGCAGCATGGCCAGAAATAACTCAAGGAATGAAGGAGGTCGGGATTATCGATATGGAAATCTATCTTCTTGGAACAAAACTTTTCATGATTATGGACACCACAGCAGATTTTGACCATGACAAAGCGATGATAGAATTAGCGCTAAAGCCACGTCAAAGTGAATGGGAAGCGCATATGTCCCAATTTCAGAACAGCTCTGCTGAGGCAAGCGCCGATCAAAAATGGAAATTGATGGATCGCATTTATAAAATGGATTGATAATTTAAAGATGCTTAACAGGAGATTAATAAATGTTGGTAGTAATTTATTTTATAGAAGCACAGTATCAAAGCCAATGGCGCAAATAAGAATTGGATTGTGTCCTATAGAAGATCTATACTAACATTAAAAAAAGTATAAACAAGTAAAAAAAGTATTTCTTTATGAAAATCATTTCTTTGAGAGTAATTTTTCTTTTGTGCAGTTTTACGGTAGTGGCACAAGATAAAATAGTGGTAGTTAATACCAACAATGAGCCCATTGCTTCTGGCAAGTTTGAGCCAACATGGCAATCTCTTAGCCAATATAAAGTTCCAGATTGGTTTCGCAATGCAAAGTTTGGAATCTGGGCACATTGGGGACCACAGTGTCAGCCTGAACAGGGCGACTGGTATGCACGTGGCATGTATGAAGAAGGTTCTGATTACTATAAATGGCATGTGCAACATTATGGTCACCCTTCTAAAGTAGGTTTTAAAGATGTAATCCAAGACTGGAAAGCCCAGAATTGGGATCCTGAAAAATTGGTAAAGTTATACAAACGTGCGGGCGCCCAATATTTCTTTGCGATGGCCAATCACCACGACAACCTTGATTTATGGGACAGCAAGTACCAAGAATGGAATTCTGTTCGTGTTGGTCCTAAAAAGGATATTATAAATGGTTGGTCAAGAGCCGCTAAAAAAGAGGGGCTTCCTTTTGGATTGAGTGTACATGCTGCCCATGCATGGATGTGGTACGAAACGGCACAGGGCGCCGATAAATCTGGAGAGTTTAGCGGTATTCCATACGATGGAAAACTTACAAAAGCAGCTGGAAAAGGCACTTGGTGGGAAGGATTGGATCCTCAGGAATTGTATGCACAAAATCATGAACCAAGCAAAGGAAAGGGATGGAATTGGGAATGGCAAGATAAAAGCTCATGGCCTTCCCAAGCGTACTGTGAAAATTTTTATAACCGCACTATGGATCTCATTAATTTGTATAACCCCGACCTGCTCTATTTTGATGATACAGCACTCCCATTATATCCGGCTAGCGATGCTGGTTTAAAAATAGCTGCTCATTACTACAACCATAATATGGCAACCCACAAAGGAAAGCTTGAAGCGGTTTTGTTTGGTAAAATACTTTCAGATAAACAAAAGCAATGTATGGTGTGGGATGTAGAACGCGGAGCTCCTGACAAACCACAAGAAAAAGCATGGCAAACCTGCACTTGTATTGGAGATTGGCATTATAACAGAAAGGTGTATGATGAGAATCGTTATAAATCGGCTGCAAGTGTGATTTGTGCTTTAGTTGATATTGTCAGTAAAAATGGAAATTTATTACTTAACATTCCTGTGCGTGGAGATGGTACAATTGATGAGAAAGAAGTCGCTGTTCTTGAAGGTATTGCAGCCTGGATGGACATAAACAAAGAAAGCATCTTTGAGACCCGTCCTTGGAAACTGTACGGTGAAGGACCAGCTGTTGATTTATCGAACCCTATTAATAGCCAGGGATTTAATGAAGGAAAAATACAATACTCAGCAAAAGATATTCGATACAATCAGAAAGGAAATATATTGTATGCCACGGTGATGGGTAAACCTACAGAAAATATTTCATTGAAGTCTTTAGCAAAGAAAGAAGCAACAGGAAAAATCAAAAAAATTGAACTTCTTGGCAGTAAAGAAAAAATTTCTTGGAAACAAGTAGCAGATTCATTGATAATTATAAAACCAAAATCTATTCCGAATAATATTGCGATTGTTTTTAAAATAGCTATGAAGTAATTGTTTCTAATTTAGAATCATAGTTTCAATATTGTATAATTTTCTGTTATTCAATTTTCAATATGAAAAATAAAATAAAATATATTGGATGGTTTTTATTTGCTTGTCAGACGGTTTTTAGCCAATCGTTCCTAGATAAGGTAAAGCAGCCCATTGCATTTTTAAATAAAGATGTTGTTTTGTCTGAATCCTGGGTAAAGCAGCGGGAGACGGTCAATACAAAGTATATTTATCAGTTTGATGCAGAGAGGCTACTACACAATTTTAGGATAAATGCCGGAATTGAATCAAAAGCGAAACCCTTAGAAGGCTGGGAGTCACCTAAGGTGGGATTGCGAGGGCATTTTGTGGGGCATTATTTGTCGGCTTGTGCTTCTTTAATTGAAAAAACAGGCGATACTTTGCTTCAAAAACGCGTAAAATATATGGTTGATGTGCTTGAAGAATGTCAGCAAAAACTTGGTGGAAAATACCTGGGCGCATTCCCCGAAAATGATTTTACTACATTGGAAACACAATTTAGCGGAGTTTGGGCTCCGTACTATACCTATCATAAAATGATGCAGGGAATGCTCGATGTTTATAAAGTAACCCAAAATAAAAAAGCCTATGCAATAGTTGTTAATATGGCTGCTTATGTAAAAGAGCGTATGGATAAACTTTCGCCTGATACTATTGAAAAAATGCTCTATACTCCTCAGGCAAATCCTGCAAATGAAGCGGGTGGGATGAATGATGTATTACAGAATTTGTTTGAAATTTCTAAAGATTCAACTCATTACAAATTGGCTTGTCTTTTTGATCGTAAATGGTTCAGCCAGCCATTGTATGAGGGGAATGATATTTTGTCTGGTTTGCATTCTAATACTCATTTGCCTTTGATAATTGGGTTTGCCAAACGGTATGAAAATACCCAAGACAGCTATTATCGTGATGTTGTTTCTCATTTTTGGGATATGTTGGAATATCATCATTCTTATGTGAATGGTTCTAGCAGTGGTCCAAGGCCTGTTGCTGCCACTCCAACGGCTCAAAGTTCAGAACATTGGGGAAAACCAGATTGTTTAAGTACAACTCTTACTGACAGAACATCTGAGTCATGCGTTTCACATAACACTCAAAAAATTACCGCTACATTGTTTCGTTGGACTGCCCAACCCCAATACGCAGATGTATATATGAATACACTTTATAATTCTGTTTTTGCACTGCAAAATGCCCAAAGTGGATGGAATGTTTATTCTTTGCCATTGGGTTCTCCCAATAAGAAGAGCTTTGCCAGTCCCAATGAGTTTTTTTGTTGTAACGGAACTACCATTGAGGCGTTTACCAACTTAAATGCTAATATTTATTTTCATAACGATGATAACCTTTGGGTCAATTTGTATGTTCCTTCCACTGTAAAATGGAAATCTAAAGGGATTACTTTGTCACAATGGTCTGATTTTCCAGGTAATTCTATTGTAAAGTTTAACATAACGGCTAATAAAACCACGCCATTTGCCTTGAAATTATTTATCCCATCTTGGGCTGACAAGCAAACTCAGGTTTTGGTAAATGGAGAACCCATTACAACTAATATAACTCCGATGTCTTATTTTATAATTGACAGAAAGTGGAAAAACTCAGATAAGATAGAAATACGTTTTAATTATCATTTTAATTTAAAAAAAATGCCTGATAATCCAAATGTTGTTGCACTGTTTTACGGACCGGTTTTATTAGCATTTCAAGTTAATGAAGAAGCCATATTAAAGGGAAATGAGACAGATATTTTGAAAAATATCTCTAAAAGAGAGAATTCGATCTTATTTACCTTGAAAAATAATGGAAAAGAATATACGCTTCTGCCTTTTTACAAAGTAACTAATGAGTCCTATGGAGTGTATGCAACTATCCGAAATGAGTATTAGGGATTAACCTTTCTTGTACCTGATAGCTGAAAAGAAAAAAACAGCTTTCTCTATAAAAACTCACAGGTTTTTAATCTCGATGTGATGTATTGTTTAACAATAAACTCAAAAATATGAAGAGGATAAATGTTTTGATTTTTACTGTGGTAAGCTTATTTGTTTTCAATACGGGAGCTTTTGCACAAGACCATAATTTTTACATCTTTATCTGTTTTGGACAATCAAACATGCAAGGAGCAGCTCCAATTCAGAGTCAGGACAAGACAATAAATAACCGCTTCAAAGTGTTTCAGGCGCAGGATTGTCCAACCTTGAATAGAAAAAAGGCAGAATGGAGTCCTGCTGTTCCGCCCACTTGCCAATGTAATTCAGGTTTATCGCCTGCAGACTATTTTGGAAGAACTTTAGTTGCCAATCTCCCGGATAATATTACGGTTGGAATTATTAATGTTTCTGTTGCTGGCTGTGACATTAGGCTGTTCGATAAAGATATTTACAAGGATTTCGATTCGACCTACAAGGATAAATGGTTTACCTCGCTTGTAGCATCTTATGATTCGAATCCTTATCAATATCTTGTTGGTTTGGCCAAATTGGCTCAAAAAGACGGCGTTGTTAAAGGAATCCTTTTACATCAGGGCGAGACGAATGCGGGAGAAAAACAATGGACATCGTATGTAAAGAAAATTTACGACGATATGTTGAGCGACCTTTCATTAAATGCCGATTCTGTTCCACTTTTGGCAGGCGAGTTATTATCTGCCGATGGCAATTGTTGTTCAAAAATGAATCCTATTATACGGACCTTGCCCGATACTATTCCATCGGCACATATCATTTCCTCGCAGGGGTGTACCGGATTTGATAATGCTCATTTTGATTCCAATGGTTACAGGGAATTAGGCAGGCGATATGGTCTTGAAATGCTTGCTCTATTGGGATACGAAGTCAAATACCCAAGGAATGAAGGGGGATTTGCAGATAAGTAATTATTATGAGAGATAAAAAATGTTTTGAAGAGGTGGATATGTTGTGTTGCTAACATCGAAAAAATAAAAACTATTAACCTAATTAAAATAAAAATGAAATATAAATTCACCTTGGTTTTGGCAATTGTCTTTAGCATTATAAATGCACAAAGAGCCCCAAAAAAATATCATCAATGGGCGTCCTCACCGCCTCTTGGATGGAACAGTTGGGATTGTTTTGGAACAACTGTTACCGAAGAGCAAATAAAACAGCAGGCAGATGCAATGGCAAAATACCTTTTACCAAGCGGATACAACTATTTGACAGTTGATATTCAGTGGTATGAGTCTGAATCAAAAGGACATGCTTATGATCCTAAAGCGATACTTACCATGGATGAATATGGCCGCTTAACTCCGGGTCTGAAAAAATTCCCTTCGGCCGCAGATGGAAAAGGGTTCAAGCACCTTGCGGACTATGTGCACTCTAAAGGACTTAAGTTCGGTATTCATATTATGCGTGGAATTCCTCGTCAGGCTGTGGAAAAAAATACCCCAGTACTCGCAACAAAGCTAAAAGCTCAGGATATTGCCATTAAAAGCTCTACCTGTGGATGGAATCCTGATATGTACGGGGTTAATGCTAATAGGCCTGAGGGTCAGGCTTACTATAATTCCATTGTGCAAATGTATGCCGACTGGGGAGTGGATTTTATCAAATGCGACGATATTTCACGACCTTATGATGATGTGCAAAAGGCAGAAGTTGAGGCGCTCCGCAAAGCAATAGACAAAACCGGCCGACACATTCTGCTAAGTTTATCGCCTGGAGCAACGCCTGTTAAAATGGGGGAACATGTTATGAATCATGCCAATATGTGGCGTATCACAGACGATTTTTGGGATAGATGGGGATTGTTGCAAGCCATGTTTGAGCGACTGGATGTTTGGACACCCTTTCGTGGATTCGGCCATTTTCCGGATGCCGATATGCTACCCATTGGAATTGTTGAATTCAATCGCCCAACTAATTTTACTAAAAACGAACAATATACACTTATGAGCCTTTGGGCTATTGGTCGTTCCCCGCTTATTTTTGGTGGAGACATGACCAAGCTCGACGATTCTACCAAGGAATTGCTCACCAATGCCGAAATGCTTAAAGTAAATCAACACAGCATAAATAACCGTCAGGTGTCGCGTGAAAAGAATCTGATTGTCTGGACAGCCGATGTTCCTGATAGCAAAGACAAGTATGTGGCTCTATTCAACGCGCAAAGCAAGGGAGAGAATCTTGATTTCAACAATGCCGATTATCTCAGTCCAATAATTGCCGGTAAAGGAAGCTCGCAAAAGATAGAAGTATCGGTAAAAGAGGGTAAAAAACTTGTTCTCTTTGTCAAAGATGGCGGCAACGGGTTTGATTGGGATCATATTGTGTGGGTAGATCCTGTACTTCACGGTTCCAAAGGCGATTTAAAACTCACTGACCTCAAATGGCAGAGCGCGACCTCGGGATGGGGAGAAGCGAATGTCAATCGTACCTGCGACAATAACCCAATTGTTATAAATAATGAAACACGTGAGGGAATTGGTGCTCATGGGGAGTCTGTGATTGTTTATCAATTGCCTGAAGGATATGATTCTTTTACAGCAACTGGTTATGTAACACAGGAAATAGGCTCAGTGAATTTTGGAGTTTTGGTTGATAAAGGAACACTGAATTTTCCAGATAAGGCCAGTGTAAAAGTAAACTTTGAGCACATTGATATAAAAGGAAAAGTAAAAGTGCGCGATTTGTGGAATCACAAAGATCTGGGAACCTTTAATGGGAGCTTTGAACGCGAATTGCCACAACATGGGGCAGGACTGTATCGCATAACTCCTTTGCGTTAAGATAATAATTTTCTGCAAAGTGTTGTAAAGCCTTTGTTATAATTAGGCAATAGCATATCCATAAAGGAATACTATATCCAATAATTCAATTTGAAATAAACACAACAAAATGAAGAACTTAGATTCACATAAAAAGCAATATCTCCCAAAACAGCTAGTATTCGTATTTATACTATTTATAGGCTTTCTTTCAGGATATGCACAAAATAGAACCGAAAGAAAACAATTATTTGATTATAACTGGAAATTCTTTTTAGGCGATGCTCCTGAGGCAAGAGCAAATGATTTCAATGATTCGGGCTGGCGTAATCTTGATTTGCCTCACGATTGGAGTATCGAAGGGAAAACTCATCCTAAAAATACCACTGGGGGAGGTGGAGGCTATTTTCCTTCAGGAATTGGCTGGTATCGTAAAACCTTTCAGATATCTGATGAAATGAAAGCGAAAAAAATAGCGATCTATTTTGAAGGTGTTTACATGAATTCTGAAGTTTTCATCAACGGAAAATCGCTGGGTATTTATCCTTATGGCTATTCATCATTCAGTTACGATCTTACAGCATATTTGATTTTTGGAAAAGAAAATGTTATTGCCGTACGTGTCGATAATTCACAGCAAATGAACAGCCGATGGTACAGTGGATCGGGTATTTATCGCCATGTCTGGATGATGATTAGAGATCCTTTACATGTTACAAATTGGGGTGTTGCTATTTCAACTCCCGTGGTATCTTCAAAAAAAGCAGTTGTAGTGGTAAAAACCAAGGTAAAAAATGAAACAGAATTTGCTCAGAGTATTATTGTAAAGACAGTTCTTTCCAATAACACTTTAAAAAATGTTGGAAATGGCCAGATGCAAATAGAGCTTCAGGCGCATAAAGAGAAAGAATTAACTCAGACTATATCAGTATCGAATCCTAAGCTTTGGACACCTGGAATTCCTTTTTTATATCAGGCTCAGATTCAGATCATAAAAGATAGAAAAGTGATTGATGAAACCAAGACTAATTTTGGTATCCGTTCTATAAAATTTACCGTCGAAAATGGATTTCAGTTAAACGGAAAAACAATAAAAATAAACGGTGGTTGTGTGCATCATGATAATGGCTGCTTAGGAGCTGCTGCTTTTGATCGTGCCGAAGAACGTAAAGTTGAATTGCTTAAAGCCGGTGGTTTCAATGCAGTGAGAACTTCTCATAATCCACCTTCTGAAGCATTTCTTGACGCTTGCGATAGATTAGGTTTACTGGTAATGGATGAATCTTTTGACTGCTGGAAGATTGGAAAAAACAGTAACGATTATGCAAAATATTTCCAACAATGGTGGAAAAAAGATTTACAGGCAATGGTTTTGAGAGATCAAAACCATCCATCTATTGTTATGTGGAGCATAGGTAACGAAATTGTAGAGCGAGGAAAACCTGAGGCTATTGAAACAGCTAGAATGCTTTTGGAGGAAGTAAAAAAAATAGACACAACAAGGCCTGTAACTTCTGCAGTTGTGAATTTAGACAAATGGGAGAACTTAGATTCTTTGATAAATGTACACAATGTTGCTGGATATAATTACAATCTGAATAGTGCTCCAGATGATCATAAAAGAGTGCCTTCGCGCATTATAGTTCAAACTGAATCCTATCCCAAAGATGCTTTTAACAATTGGAAACTGGTACAGGAAAACAATTATGTAATTGGAGATTTCGTTTGGACAGCCATGGATTATTTGGGAGAATCGGGAATTGGACGCTGGTATTATTCGGGCGATGTACCTGGAGAACACTGGGAACATGATTTCTTTCCTTATCATGGCGCTTATTGCGGTGATATAGATTTGCTTGGTTGGAGAAAACCCATTTCTCATTACCGTAGTATGTTGTACAATAATAACGAAAAACTCTATATGGCGGTTCGTGAACCAGCTCCGGAACCTTTAGAAATAAAAGAAACATGGTGGTCAGTATGGCCAACGTGGGAAAGCTGGACATGGCCTTTTTTTGATGGAAAAAAGATTCAGGTTGAAGTATATTCAAAATATCCAAAAGTAAGGTTATACCTTAATGAGAAACTGGTTGGTGAACAAAAAACGAGTGAAGAGGAGCAATTTAAGGCTACTTTTTCAATCCCATATTCTCCGGGTGTGCTTAAAGCTGTTGGAGTAGAAAATGATAAAGAAATAGTATCAACGATTTTGCAAACTGCCGGTGAGGCTGCAAAAATAAAACTTACAGCCGATAGAAAGGAAATACTGGCAAACGGTCAGGACTTGTCCTATATAACAATTGAAATAACAGATAAGGATGGAATATTCCAGCCGAATGCAACCAACCGTCTGGATTTTAAAATTGAAGGACCAGGAGTTATTCTAGGAGTAGATAATGCTGATATGAAAGATACCGAACAATATGTTGGCAATACACGTAAAGCTTGGCACGGACGGGCTTTGGTGGTGATAAAAAGCAGTCATGAGCCAGGTGAAATTAAATTATCGGTAACCTCTAATGGATTAGAAGCAAAAAGTAAAGTCATTGAATCAAAGCACAATAATTAATATATGAGAGTATCAATGAAACATAGTATTCCTATATTATTTGTTATTTTAAGTTCATTATGTATAAATGCACAGGAAATAATTTCGCCCAATGGGAAAATAAAAGTTGTTTTGAATTTCTCTGAAAAGAATACGGAACGCGATCTTTTTTTTAAGGCATTGTATAAAATTGACAATAAGTTTATAGAAGTATTACCAGATTCTAAACTAGGTATTAGTCGTGTTGATGAACAATTTACAGACAACCTGCGTTTGATTTCAACATCAAAACCTGTCTCAATACACGATAAATATGAAATGGTTTGTGGTAAACGCCAACTATGTGAGAATTTAGGCAGTGAAAAAACATTCAGTTTTGAAAATTCCAATCATCAGCCATTGGATATTGTTTTTAGGGTGTATAATGATGGTATTGCCTTTCGTTATATTTTTCCGAACCAATCAGATTCAAAAGTTAGCATTATAAGTGAGGCTACAACGTATGTTTTGCCAGAGGGCACATCGCGTTGGATGCAGCCTTTCAATCTTTCTTATGAAGGTTTTTATCCATTTAGCAAAACGGGTTTGAGTACTAATACAGAGCAAGAATGGGGTTTTCCTGCACTATACAAAGTGAATAATCAGCCCGTTTGGGGATTAATTTCAGAGGCAGATATAGGAGAAAATAATTGCGGAGCAAAGCTAAGTAATGTAAAGAATGCTAATCAATATCAGGTTACATATCCTTACCCCCGTGATAATTTTAAGCAGGAAGGAGTCAAAACTACATTTCCTTGGAATTCGCAGTGGCACACACTTATCATTGGTAAGTTATCAGATATTGTCGAATCAACTTTGATTAGCGATGTTAGTGGGCCAACCCAATTGAAAGATACGCATTGGATCAAACCAGGTGCGGTTTCTTGGATTTATTGGGCAAACAATCATGGTTCCAAGGATTACAAAAAGATTGTTGAATATGTTGATTTAGCTGCGCAAATGAATTGGCCCTATGTGTTGATTGATTGGGAATGGGATGTAATGAGTAATGGAGGAGATATAATTGATGCGGTAAACTATGCAAAAAGCAAAGCAATAAAACCATTGATGTGGTACAATTCCGGTACAATATGGCTTGACCCTACACCAAATGATCGTTTACTTACAGCAGAAAAACGTGCCAAAGAATTTTCCTGGCTCAATAAAATAGGTGTCTATGGAATCAAGGTTGATTTTTTTGCCGGTGACCAGCAGGATATGATCAACTATTACATTGATATACTCAAAGATGCAGCCAAATATCATTTACTAGTGAATTTTCACGGTGCTACAGTGCCTCGTGGCTGGGCACGAACTTATCCCAACCTGATGACAACAGAAGCCGTATATGGTGCCGAATGGTACAACAATAATGAAGTATTAACCCATAAAGCCGCAGTTCATAATACTACGCTTCCCTTTACACGAAATGTAATTGGTTCGATGGATTATACGCCTGTTACCTTTTCAAATTCGCAGCATCAACATATAACATCTTATGGCCATGAGTTGGCATTGTCTGTTGTATTTGAATCAGGATTACAGCATTTTGCAGACAGGCCATCAGCATATGAATCTTTGCCGGCAGAACCTAAAAATTTTTTGAAACAGGTGCCGACTGCATGGGACGATACAAAACTAATTGATGGTTTCCCAGAGGATAAAGTTATTATTGCTCGCAGAAAAGCAGATAAGTGGTATATCGCTGGGTTAAACGGTAAAGATGTAGAACAGACCTTATTGGTAAGATTTGATTTTCTTGGCAAAGGAAACCACAGTTTTCAGCTTATCAAAGACGGAAATGATTCTACATCTTTTTCTTCAGAAAAAATGAAAGTTAAAAAAGGAGATGTATTAAAAATTAAATGTCTTCCAAGAGGAGGGTTTGCTGGTATAATAAAATAGAATAATGATGTAGTATGATACTGCATCGAAAGAATATTATGAAAAAAAGAAAAATTAGCATTTTAGTATTACTATTTAGTCTGTTGTCTTTTTGCGGATGGGCACAAAAGGCTGTTTACCTGGATGAAAGCAAGCCTATAGACGCTCGTATAAAAGATGCTTTGTCACGGATGACATTAGAAGAAAAAGCGGCA
Organism: Flavobacterium sp. CSZ; assembly: GCF_015350725.1. NCBI lineage: Bacteria > Pseudomonadati > Bacteroidota > Flavobacteriia > Flavobacteriales > Flavobacteriaceae > Flavobacterium > Flavobacterium sp. CSZ. Next base: position 56,353 of record NZ_JADKPQ010000027.1, on the reverse strand, counting down.
CTTTGCCATGCTCAGTCAAAATTCAGTTCAAAAGGAGTTCCTCGGCTGGGGATTCCGGATGTATGGTCTGCAGATGGGTCGCATGGTGTGAGTGATGAGAAATTATGGGATGAATGGAGTGGCGCGCAATGGACAAATGACTCTTGCACTGCTTTTCCAGCATTAACATGTCTTGCGGCAACATTCAATCCCGACATATCGCGGCTTTATGGTAAATCTATTGGAGAAGAAGCCCTCTACCGAAACAAAACCATGTTGCTGGGACCAGGAGTTAATATTTATCGTACACCGCTCAATGGAAGGAATTTTGAATATATGGGCGAAGATCCTTTTTTGGCTTCGCGCATGGTGGTTCCCTATATTCAGGGTGTACAGTCCAATGGAGTTGCTGCATGTGTAAAGCATTTTGCATTGAACAATCAGGAAATTTCCCGCGGTGAAATTAATGTGAATATAAGTGAGAGGGCATTGCACGAGATTTATCTTCCGGCCTTTAAAGCTGCTGTTCAGGAAGGGAATGTGTGGTCTATTATGGGCGCTTATAACAAAATATGGGGCGTGCATTGCTGTCATAATGACCTTTTACTCAATAAAATTCTGAAAAATGACTGGAAGTTCGATGGCGTGGTGGTAAGTGATTGGGGTGGTGTACACAATACCGATCAGGCAGTTAATGGCGGACTTGATATTGAAATGGGTACCTATACCAATGGATTGACAACACAAGGTCATTTCCCTTTTTCCAGCTATTATCTAGCAGATCCGTTCCTAAAAGGAATTAAATCAGGGGAATACGAAATTTCTAAACTTGATGATAAAGCAGCCCGAATCCTGCGAATGATTCTTCGCACTACCATGAGTGTAAACCGTCCTTTTGGACGTTTTGTATCACCAGAGCATAGCCTGGCAGCTCGACAAATAGCAGAAGAAGGAGTTGTTCTGCTTAAAAACGACAAACAATTCTTGCCTATCACACAAGGAAAATACAAAAAGATTGCCGTTATAGGCGAAAATGCCACACGCAGTTTGATTCTTGGAGGAGGTTCTACATCGCTTAAAGCTGCTTATGAAATTTCACCATTACAGGGATTAAAAAATAAGTACGGTGAAAATCATATTCTTTACAGCATGGGATATGCGTCAGGTAGGCCGCTTTATGGAGCAGAAGAACCTTCTAAGTTAAACATAGATTCCTTGCAAAACGCAGCTCTTGCCGTTGCCCGAGATGCCGATGTGGTACTTTTTATAGGCGGGTTGAATAAAAATTATTATCAGGATTGTGAAAGTGGCGATCGAAAATCTCTTAGTTTGCCATTCGGACAAGATAAACTAATTCAAGCGATACAGAGAGTCAATAAAAATGTAGCTGTAATTTTATTAAGCGGAAATGCGGTTTCTATGCCTTGGTTAGATAAAGTTCCTGCTGTTGTGCAAGGATGGTATCTTGGCTCAGAGGCAGGAAATGCTTTGGCAGATATTATTTCTGGCGAAGTAAACCCTTCAGGGAAACTGCCTATTTCGTTTCCTAAAAAACTGGAAGATGTCGGCGCTCATGCCTTTGACAAACTTAGCTATCCGGGTGACGGTGTCAGTGTGTATTATAAAGAGGATATTTTAGTTGGATACCGTTGGTATGACACTAAAAATATTCCTGTTCTTTTCCCATTCGGATACGGATTGAGTTATACGACATTTCAATACGGGAAGCCTGTCATTTCTTCAAAGTCAATTACACCATCCGATTCATTAGTTATAAAAATTCCAATAAAAAACACAGGTAAAGTTGTGGGAAAGGAAACAGTTCAATTGTATATTAACGATGAAAAGTCAAGTTTGTCTCGTCCGGTTAAAGAACTAAAAGGGTTCAAGAAAGTTTCTTTAGGACCGGGAGAGGAAAAAACGGTGAGTTTTACCTTAAAAAAAGAGGACCTTTCTTATTATGATGACAAAGAAAATAAATGGGTTGCAGAGCCCGGTAAATTCAATATTATGATTGGAGCTTCGGCCACCGATATAAGGGGTAGGGAAGACTTTATTTTGAAATAGGACATTGTAATTGATTTTAAATAAATAGATTTTGCATGAAAAAAATAATAATTCTTCTAATTTGTATTTTCGGTTTCTATCAGTACTCTAACGCTCAGGGATATAAAAACCCTGTTATTTCAGGTTTTCATCCTGACCCGAGTGTATGCAGGGTTGGTGATGATTATTATTTAGTAACCAGTAGTTTTGAATATTTTCCGGGGGTCCCGGTCTTTCATAGCAAAGACTTAATTAACTGGACAAAAATAGGCCATTGTCTGACTCGTCCTTCCCAACTCAAATTAGACAAATGCCTACCTTCTGCTGGTATTTATGCCCCTACAATTCGTTATCATGAAGGTCATTTTTATATGGTTACCACAAATGTATCGGGTGGCGGAAATTTTTATGTATCCACAGATAATCCCGCCGGGGAATGGTCTGAGCCTGTTTTTGTTGAGCAGGGAGGTATTGATCCTACTTTATATTTTGAAGACGCTAAATGTTATTTTATATCGAATGGAAAAGGCATCACCATTTCTGAAATAGATGTAAAAACAGGGAAAAAACTTACTGAAAGCAGAATTGTATGGAATGGAACAGGAGGACGTTATCCTGAATCACCACATATTTATAAAAAAGATGGATGGTATTATTTATTGATTTCTGAAGGTGGTACCGAGTATGGACATAAAATGACCATTGCGCGCAGCAAATCTATTTATGGACCTTATGAGTCTAACCCTTCTAATCCGATTTTTACGCACATAAATGAAATCTCTCAAAACAACCCAATTCAAGGTACTGGACATGGCGATTTTATTCAGGCCCATGATGGTTCTTGGTGGATAGTATTTTTGGGTTTTCGTCCTCAAAGTTTACTGCATCATGTATTGGGACGTGAAACATTTTTAGCTCCCGTAAGATGGGATACAAATGCCTGGCCCGTTATAAATGGCAATGGTACTGTTGATATAGATATGAATGTTGCTACCTTACCTTTAAAACCTGTAAAACAGCAAGACTTATCTACCGATTTTGACGAAGCGAAATTAGGCGTAGATTGGAACTACCTTCGAAATCCGTTTATGACTAATTATTCTCTAACAGAGAAAAAAGGTTCATTGAGGCTGAAAGCCAGCGCGGTTTCTTTAGATGATAATGATTCACCCACTTTTGTGGGACGCAGACAAGAACATGTTGATTTTTCCACTGTCACTGTGCTGTCGTTAAACGATGCAATGCAAGGTGACGAAGCAGGAATGACCATTTACTATTCGCCTCAGGCGCATTATGAGATCTTTTTGAAAAAATCGAAAAAAGGCAAATGTAAACTAGTAGTACATTATCGTATGGGAGCGCTGAACCACATCGCATACGAGATGGAAATTCCTGAGGATAAAATTTATTTGAAAGTAAAAGGAGATAAAGACTATTACTCATTTTATTATTCTCTGGATGGTAAGAAATTTAATTTTTTAAGAAAGATAAATATATGGTATCTGAGTTCTGAAACCAATGGAGGTTTTACGGGAGTTTATATCGGATTATATGCCACATCACAAAATAAAAAGACTAAAGCTTATGCTGATTTTGATAAGTTTTTATACAAACCGGCAGCTTTAGATTAATGTTGTTTTAATGGTGTTTTATCTGTTTGGTGGGATTAATAAAAACAATAAGAAGTATCATGAATAAAAAAAGAGAGAAAATAGTGTTTATAAAAGAGATCTTGGTTACTCTAATTGTTTTTTTCTGTAATCATGTACAGGCACAAACAGCAATGGTTAATGTTCAAGCCAGGCATTTAACAAGTTTAAATGGGAAATGGAATGTATTGCTGGATCCAGGGAATATTGGAAGTTGGAAAAAATTTTGGATAGAACCAAAGCCTGAGAAAAAGACTGATTTTTTTGAATATTCTTTTGTTGGTGCACCAAAGTTGAATGTTCCGGGTGATTTTAATTCACAGTTGTGTGAGCTTACTTTTTATGAAGGTGCTGTCTGGTACAAAAAAACATTTACTGTTTCTAAGAAAAAAGAATCGAGGCAGTTCCTGCATTTTGGAGCAGTCAATTATATTGCCGATGTGTATCTGAATGAAGAAAAACTCGGAAGTCATGAAGGAGGCTTCACTCCCTTTCAATTTGAAATCACTGATAGAATAAAAGAAGGTTATAATACATTAATTGTAAAAGTAGATAACCACCGTTTAGAGAATGGAATTCCCGGTTATGGTTATGATTGGTTGAATTATGGAGGGATAACACGCGATGTAAATATTATTGAAACCAGAAACACCTACATTGACGATTATTTTATTCAGTTAAAAAAAGGAAGTTTGAATAATGTACTGGGCTGGATTCAATTAAATGGAGAGAAAACGAACCAAAAAATTAAAGTAAAAATACCTGAACTAAATATCGTTTATAAAACCAAAACGGATAACAGCGGTTATGCAAAGATTGATTTTTCTTCTCGCTTCAAGTTATGGTCACCTGAGAGTCCTAAACTTTACAAAGTAATTCTTGAGAGTGAAACCGATTCTATTGTTGATGAAATTGGTTTTAGGAGTATTCAAGTTAAAGGAAGTGAAGTCTTACTGAACAATAAACCTATTTTTATTAAAGCGGTTAATATTCATGAGGAAAATCCATTGAAGAAATCCAGAGCATTTTCATTGGAAGATGCCAAGTTATTGCTCAATTCAGCCAAAGAATTAGGTTGTAATCTTGTTAGACTGGCGCACTATCCACATAGCGAAAATATGATTAAAGAAGCAGAAAAAATGGGATTAATGGTATGGAGTGAACTTCCGGTATATCAGAATATTAAATTTTCGGATAGTCTTGTTCCTAAAAAAATGGATATCATGTTGCAAGAAATGATTAGCAGAGACAAAAATCGTTGTGGAGTTGTTCTCTGGAGTCTTTCCAACGAAACCTATTCGAGTACTCCAAATAGAGATAAAGCACTTGTTGATCTGACTGAAAAGTGCAAAGCAATAGATTCTACAAGATTAATAACACATGTTATAAATACTCAAGGCTATACTAATAACTCATTTAATGTTTGGGACAAACTATATAATTATTCAGATTTAATTGCTATTAACGAGTACATAGGCTGGTATGTTTCCTGGCAGGGAAAACCTTCAGAGGCGACATGGAAAGTCGATTTTCCTGATAAACCAGTGTTTATTTCTGAATTTGGCGCAGAGGCCTTATATGGGAATAAAAATGTTCCAACTGACCAGGCTTCTTCTTGGTCTGAAGAATATCAAGAGCAGATCTATAAGAATCAGCTAGAAATGTTTAAGACCATTCCTAATTTGAGCGGTGTTTGTCCATGGATATTATATGATTACAAATCATTGGGCAGGATGCATCCAGTCTATCAAAAAGGCTATAATAGAAAAGGATTGATTTCTGAAAACGGGGAAAAGAAAAAGGCATGGTATATTATGAACGAGTATTATAATAAAAATTAAAAATGTAAAAGAAATAGCATTGACTTTGGTCTGTTTAAAATTGGTTAGTGATATTTTTTTTGGCAAAGTTAGCTTCAATTGATTATTGGATTTGGAATGGTGTGCATCCAACTGTATTTGGTCATGAACTCATGGCTCGTGAGTGGATTAAACAAGTTAGTAATCGTTTAACTTTTTTAAAAGCGTATGCAAAATAAGATGAATAAAATAAAAATAATAATTATAACATTAGTTCTTTTGTGTTCAACAAATTTGTTTGCCCAGACAAGTTTGTATGTCGCTCCTCTTAAAGGAAATGATACTTATCAGGGAACCACAAGTAAGTCTTTTACTTCGATAGGTAAAGCCATAGCCCAGGCACGAAGAATCTCAGAAAATGTTGATATATATTTAGCAGGAGGAACTTATTATTTAGATAAGCCTATTGTGTTTACATCCGAGGATTCGCGAAAAGCAAATGAAAAACTCACCATTAAAAATTTTGATAATCAGAAAAAGGGGATTGAATTGAAGAGTGAAAAATAAATTAATGCACGATTTTGATACCCAATTGGATACATAAGTATATTAAACAAAGAAAAAGAAATAAATACTTTTGGCTGCTGGATTTAACAAAATTATTTTGTTGTGATGTCCTTCTGTGTTTTTCTTGATTGTTCATATCAGTTATCCATTAGCAAAAAATAGCTCATTATAAAGCTCTTAATATAATTTTTAATATCAGCCTGAAGTCTAGGTCTTAGATAGGTTGCCTTTGATAAAATGAATCGATTTACTATAAAAATGAGAAAAAATACTAAATTTTTACTGTTACTACTGATCATTACCGGAATGAGCGTGAGATCACAAAATGCCAGCAGATTTTTTCCTGAAAAAGATTTAATATCTACAGGAATTTATTATTACCCCGAACATTGGAATGAAAACCAATGGGAACGTGATATCAGGAAAATAGCAGAGATGGGATTTGAATTTGTGCATCTTGCAGAATTTGCCTGGTATAAAATGGAACCCACTGAAGGAAAATATGATTTTGCCTGGCTGGATAAAGTAGTGGGAATTTGCGTGAAAAACAACCTGAAAATAGTCATGTGTACGCCATCGGCGACAACTCCGGCTTGGATGCGTATTAATTATCCTGAGACCTTTATTATGGATGATCATTATATTCGCGCCGAGAATGGTACCCGGGGTTTAAATTCTACGGTCAACCTTAAATACCGAATGTTTGTTGCAAAGATTGTCAGTGAGCTTGCCAAACGTTATGGGCAGAACAAGAATGTGGTAGGATGGCAAATTGATAATGAACCACCCGCCATAGCTGATTACAGTCCAGACTCTCAGAATTCATTCAGAAAATGGCTGAAAAACAAATACAAAACAATAGAAGGCCTGAATTCAGTTTGGGGAACAGCTTTCTGGAGTCAATGGTTTAATAGTTTTGACCAGGTTGTAATACCTAATACCACTTTAGTGGGGTGGTGGGGTAATAATCCTCATGCATTGCTTGATTTTAAGCGTTTTTCAGCAGATTCACAGGCAGATTGTCTTGATTTTCAAGCAGGGATTTTAAGGGAACATATTTTAGAGAATCAATACATAACAACAAATTATACGGCTATATGTACAGGCGCCGATCCAAGAAGAACCACTAAACTTGATTTTGCGGCCTATACAGCTTATCCTAATGGTGGAAGTAATAATATAGGGGAAGATGGTTTTAGGTTAGGAGATAGTAAGGTAATCCTTTTTGCAGGCGAATATTATAAATCGGTTGGTGGTGTTTCAGGAGTTATGGAAATCCAACCAGGCCCAGTGAATTGGGGAAGTTATAATCCTTTATTATTACCAGGTACTGTACGGATGTGGCTGTATCATACTTTTGCTGCTGGAGCTAAAATAGCATGCTCTTATAGGTTTCGTCAAATTAATTATAGTGCTGAGCAATACCATGCAGGTATCATCAAACCAGATGGAGTTACCGCTTCTACTGGAGGGAATGAATATATGCAATTTATAAAGGAGATTAAATCACTTAGAAAACAATACAAGCCTAATCAAAAAATACCTGAAAATTTGGCAGCAAGATCAACAGCTATTCTTTGGAATCTGGATAATTATTGGGCTATTGACAGACAAAAATTGACTTATCAGTGGGATACATGGGGATATCCTGTAAAGTTTCTGGAATTGACCAAATCTCTGGGAGCTCCTACTGAAGTGATTGCGGAAGACACTGATTTTTCTAAATATAAATTCTTGATTGTACCTGCTTATGATTTAGTAGATTCTCTTTTGGTTAAAAAGTGGAAAAACTATGTAAATAATGGAGGTCATTTGATTTTAACTTGCCGTACTGCAACAAGAAACAGAGATGGACATATCTGGCAAGGCGAATGGGCAGCGCCATTATCGGATCTTATCGGCGCACATATTGAGTCAACCGATATGCTTTCATCGTATAAGAAAGGGGAAGTTTTAATGAATTCTATAAATTATAGTTGGAACAATTGGGCCGATTTGCTTACTCCTGGTAAAGGCACAGAAATACTTGCAACTTACAACAATCAATTTTACAAAGGAAAAGCTGCTGTTGTAAGTCATAACATGGGTAAAGGTTCTGTAACCTATATTGGTGTAGATACTGATGATTCTAAATTGGAAAAAAATATTTTGAAGCAAATTTACACAATGGCCGGAGCTACAACCGAAGACTACCCTGAAGGGGTGTATACTTATTGGCGTGATGGTTTTAATTTTGGTGTTAATTATTCTTCAGATAATTATAGGATGAATTTGCCGGCTACGGCTAAAATACTTGTAGGAGAAAAAATGCTCAAACCAGCAGGCGTACTAGTTTGGATCGAATAAGAATTATTAAATAATAATAACTGTATAAATATTTATAAATGATTAAAAAAGTCAAAGTATTACTTTTTGTCAGTGGTTTTTTTATGAGCTTAAATGCTTTTGCTCAATTACCAACAGCCCCAGAATTGGCCAAACGCATGCATGTAGGAGTGAATTTAGGAAATACACTTGAAGCAATTTGCAGTGAGGATGCCTGGGGAGCCGGCAAAACTTCGCAAAAATTGATTGATTCTATAAAGACTGCAGGATTCAATACAATAAGAATACCAACGGCATGGTTTTGCCATTCCGATACAATTTCAAGTACAATTAGCCCTCAATGGATGGCCCGTGTAAGAGAAGTAGTAGATTATTGCATTAAAGATGACCTTTATGTAATTATTAATATGCACTGGGATAAAGGATGGCTTGAAAACAGGGTCGATCCAAAACAGCAAGCAAAAGTAAATGAAAGACAAAAGGCCTATTGGACTCAAATAGCTGAGTATTTTAAGCAATATGATGAGCATTTACTCTTCGCAGGAGCAAATGAGCCCCATGCTTCAAATGCACTTCAAATGTCTGTTCTGTTATCTTACTATCAGACTTTTATTAATGCCGTTCGCGCAACAGGAGGCAATAATACATCCCGAACACTCATTATTCAAGGACCTGAAACTGATATAGAAAAAACTCTTAAGTTGATGAATACCCTGCCTAAGGACAAGATTAATAATCGTTTGATGGTAGAGGTACATTTTTATTCCCCTTTTCAGTTTTGTTTAATGAACGATGATGCCCAGTGGGGCAAAATGTTTTACTACTGGGGAAAGGATTTTCATTCTAAAACCGATACAGAGCGTAACAGTACATGGGGTGAGGAAGATGCTGTGGATAAACTTTTCAGTGATTTGAAAAAAAAGTTTGTTGATAAAGGCATACCTGTAATATTGGGTGAATTTGGAGCTTATCGTCGAAAAATTGAGGATCCCGAAAATCAGCAGCTCAATTATAAATCAGTAGAACATTTCAATAAATATGTAGTAAAATCTTGCCTTACTAATGGAATTATTCCCTATTACTGGGATACCCCAATGAATTTATTGAATCGTGACACAGCTAAGGTTTTAGATAAAGGAGTGATTAGCGCGATGTTTCAGGGAGCTAAAGAAGCAAAAGCAGAGTCTTATTCTAAAAAAACTAAAAAGAAATAATTCAGTTCTCTTTAGTATCTAATTTAAACTACAAGCAAAAATAACTCATCGAGTAAGATTAAATTTTTTCTACCTGTAATATGTTTTGAATTCTCATTTTAAAAATAGGATTAATTACGATCTTAATTATACTGCATATTTTTAAATGTGTTGTATTAGCTTGAATAAGATCTCGGGGCTATTTTATTTAGTAATGAATAGCTTTTTAGATATCTTTTTTTTCTACTTCAACAAAAAACAATATTTTTTTTATTAACTAATTTAACCACAATATTTTATGAATACATTACAATTAACAGATTACCTTGTTTTTTTAGTCTATTTCCTTATAGTAGCTGGATATGGCTATTCTGTGTATAGACGAAAAAATACGCAATCTATTTCGGCATCACATGATTACTTTTTAGCAGAGGGTTCTTTGACTTGGTGGGCAATTGGAACATCATTAATTGCTTCTAATATTTCGTCTGAACAATTTATTGCCATGTCAGGTAATGGATTCAAAATGGGATTGGCAATTGCTACCTACGAATGGATGGCGGCCTTAACCTTAATTATTGTAGCTGTGTTTTTTATCCCCGTTTATTTAAAGAACAAGATTTATACGATGCCTCAATTTTTGAGCGAACGATACAATGAAAACGTGGCTATGATTATGGCTGTTTTTTGGTTGTTACTTTATGTTATTGTGAATTTAACTTCTATTCTTTATTTAGGAGCCTTAGCCATTAATGGGATTTCGGGAATTGAAATCAATTTATGTATGTATGGATTGGCATTTTTCGCCATAGTAATTGCGTTGGGTGGTATGAAAGTAATTGGGTATACCGATGTAGTTCAGGTGGTATTTTTGATATTTGGAGGTTTGGTAACCACTTATTTAGCATTAGACAAAGTAGCGGAATTAAACGGACAACACGGAATGGTCGAAGGTTTTAATTATATGATCAATCAATCAGGAGACCATTTTCACATGATATTCAAAAAAGACAATGCTAATTTTCCTAGTTTACCTGGATTGACCGTTTTGCTCGGAGGCATGTGGATTGTGAATTTGAATTACTGGGGTTGTAACCAATACATTACCCAAAGAGCTTTAGGAGCTGATTTAAAAACGGCAAGAAGCGGAATTTTGTTTGCAGCATTCTTAAAATTATTAATGCCGGTAATTGTGGTTTTACCAGGAATTGCGGCCTATGTAATTTACACAAAAGGTGGTTTACAGACCGAAATGTTAGGACCTGACGGGATCATAAACCCGGACAGATCCTATCCGGTATTGTTGAACTTGTTGCCAGTAGGGTTAAAAGGATTGTCTTTTGCTGCTTTGACGGCTGCTGTGGTGGCTTCACTGGCAGGTAAAGTAAATAGTATTTCCACCATTTTTACCCTGGATATCTTCAAGAAGAAAATTAATGTGGAGGCCACTGAAAAAAGAATGGTACAAGTAGGGAAAATTACCGTTGTAACAACTATGCTTCTGGCAGTTATTATTGCCCCCATGTTGGGAATTGATAAAAAAGGCGGATTTGAATTCATACAAGAATACACCGGATTTGTAAGTCCAGGGATTTTTGCGATGTTCATTCTTGGTTTTTTCTGGAAAAAAACAAGTTCCAATGCGGCAATGTTTGCTACTACTGGAGGATTTGTATTATCAGTTATATTTAAGTTCCTGCCTAATTTTATGAATTTAGAATTCTTAAGCAGCACGGGATTTGCCACATTAGTAGAGCAGAAAGATAAAACAATGGCTTATGAAATTCCGTTTTTAGACCGAATGGGATTTGTTTTTACAATATGTATTTTGTTAATGGTTATTATAAGTTTGTATGATGCCAAAAAAGGGCTTAAAACAAAAGGACTTGAAATCGATTCAAAAATGTTTAAAGTAAGCAATGGCTTTGCAGTAGGGGCAATGTTAATTGTTGGCGTACTTGTGGCCTTATATTCAATTTTTTGGTAGAAAAATGATAAAAACAAAGCAATTATATCCAGAAAGTCTATAAGAAATCTGTGAATTTAGCACAAAACTAAACAGTAGATATGCCAACAAAAAATAGAGTTAAAGATAGTTTTATCCTCACTCAAGCTCCATTTTTTGTTGGCCATCTAATTTAAAAATGGGATATGAATAAAATTAGAATTAGTTGCGCAGTATTTACTTATGATCAAGGAAAGTTTAAAGTTCTATTGTCAAAACCAGAAATTGAAGTAGGAACAAATTGGAGGATTTTATCAGGAAGATTAGAAAATGACCAAAATGTAGATAAAGCTGCCCTGAGGTTATTAAATGAGTTTGGTGTTACTAAAAATCTATTTTTACAACAATTAAAGACTTTTGTTAAGCCCAATGTCGAGAATACAAAAGAAATAGTTGTTGTAAGTTACTACGCCTTGATTAATATGGAAAATTATAAATTAAATTCTGAAAATTTAGATCATAATCGAAGATGGTGTTCAATTAGTGAAGTACCATATTTGATCAATAATGATAATGTCATTATTGATTTAAGCTTTTATCAGTTGGCTCATTTTATTTGTAATTCAGCTATTGGTTTTGACTTATTACCCCAGAAGTTTACATTAGAGGATGTATTAAATCTTTATAAGGAAATCTCAGGAAATCAGGCTGATGGGTTTGGTTTTTGTAAAAAATTAGTGCAAAAAAGAATCTTGAAGCCAGTTGTGAAAAAAGAGAATATTATCTCTTCTTCAAATGAACGACTTTATACATTTAATGCCCTAGCCTATGATAGGCTACTCAGAAAAGAATATGTCTTTAATTTTCATAAATTTTAATGACAATACTTTATTTATACAAACCACTTTGATAGGATTTGAGTACCGTTCTGTAGGATCTGACTAATATACAGAAAAAGGGGGGCTTCTTACATCTTGAAATAACTTTCATTTTTAGGGTTTTAAACCCATCGAAGAATCAATACCAAAGGTCATTGCTATGCGAGGTCTATTATACTGCAGGTAGTATATTTTTAAGTTTAGGTTTACATTTAAGCTACCGGGATATGGAAGAGATTATAAGAATGCGAGGAGTTCATCTTGATCATGCTATGGATTCAGTGCCGGGGATATAAGTTTGCACCTTTAAAAGAGATGCAAATCAAGAAACGCAAAGTACAAGTTGGTGGTAGTTGGAGAATGCAGCAGACTTAATAGTAAGATTAAAGGGCAATAGTGTTATTTATATAGAGCAGTTGAAAGGCTCTGGTAATACAGTTGATTTCTAATTAAAGCAATTAAGTACTAACTGCAGGCCAAGAGTGATAAACATAGATAAAAGAGGCTTTAGTACTGCAGGGATCATATAACAGTTGTTAGTTCTCAAAGATTAAAATTCGGCAATGTAAATATCTCAACAATATTATATAACAGGATAATTGTTTTACCAAGTGGCGTATAGAAAACTCATTATACTTTAAAAGTTTGGAATGGGCCAGGGGAACATGGAGCGGAATTAAGCTTGTTGATATACTTAGAGGGTATCAGATACTTAGACCAGGGATATCTATGTTTAAATCATTCTGTAAATTAGGGGATTAACTTTAAATTACTTAACATCTTATATTTGATTCTCACAGCTAACAGAGAACCAAAGTTTTTCTTTTGTATTGCTCAATAGGCAAAACAATATATTAGAGGTTTTGTTATAAGGATATTTGGAATTAATTTTTTAAAGTCGCACGACCGTAGTTAGCTACAACAGCCAAACAGATTAAAGGCAAAATAAAGGAAAAATTCACTTCAGGAATGAATCCTAATAGCTTAATATCTGAAAATCCTGGGCCACCCCAGTCCAAAATGCTTCCTTGTAAGACAGGCATTAATGCGCCCCCAACAATAGCCATAACCAATCCTGCAGAACCAATTTTGGCTTCGTCTCCCATGTCTTTTAAAGCTATACCATAAATTGTGGGAAACATAATGGACATAAAAATAGAAATACAAACCAAAAAAAGTAGTCCAGGCATGCCTTGTAAAATAATTGCGCCTGCTGCACATAAAACACCTCCAATACCAAATACCATTAATATTTTAGAAGGGTTTATCCTTTTCATCAAGCCCGTTCCAATCCATCGGCCTAATAGAAATAAAAGCATGGCAGTTATGTTATAATACGTAGCGGTCAATTCTAGCCCGAATGTTGTATTTATGTTGTCTACATATTGAAAAATAAAAGTCCAACACATAATTTGTGCGCCTACATAAAAAGCCTGTGCTAAAACCCCATGTTTGTAATTTTTGTTAGCAAATAACTTTTTAAAAGATTCTGCGATAGACATTTTATCTTCGTGTGCCGTTTTGGGCATTTTGGTTAAACTGATGATAATTAGAATGATTAAGACAAAGATTCCCAGTCCGATATATGGGACGCTAATAACATCTAAATCATTTTTGCGGATTGCAGCTAATTCACTTGAATTTAACGCCTTGAATGCCTCTGAGGTGTAATCATCTGATTTGATTTTGTCAATCACTAAAAATTGGGCCATAATTAATCCGGTTATGGCACCAATGGGGTTGAATGCCTGAGCTAAATTCAATCGTTGCGTGGCTGTTTCTTTATTGCCCAGGAATAAAATTAACGGATTTGAAGTGGTTTCCAAAAAGGCTAAACCACAGGTAATTACCCATAGAGAGATAAGAAAGAAGGTGTAACTTTGGTAATGTGCTGCAGGATAGAATAAGAAAGCCCCCTGTGGCGTACAATATGAGTCCTACTATTATTCCTGATTTATAGCTGTATTTTCTAATGAATAAAGCTGCGGGTAAGGCCATCAAGAAATAGCCAAAATAAAAGGCAAATTGAACCAATGAGGCTTGCGTATGGGATAGTTCGGGCATCACTTTTTTGAAAGTTGAAACCATTGGAGTTGTCAAATCATTGGCGATTCCCCAAAGGGCAAATAAAGTAGTGATTATAATAAACTGAAAAAGTAATTCCTTTTTTACTATAGGAATTGGAAAAGATTGGTTCATTTGTATAAATTTAATTCGTTAGGTTGATTGGTTAGAAAACAACAAATAAATAATCAATATAAGTTGTTCTTTTAAGTGTTAAATTTTTTATGTTCTCAATAATGAACGGTCCAAGTGAACATAGCCTCCATCACAAAAGAGGAACTGTCCAGTAGTGTGTGAGGATCTTTCAGAAATGGTGAACAAACAAGTATGAGCAATTTCATCGGGAGTTGTCATTCTATTTTCAAAGGGAATTTTAGCTGTGATTTCCTTTAATTTTTGCTCCGGATTTTCAAGTGTTTTAATCCAATTGTCGTAGGCAGGAGTCCAACTTTCAGCTATGATAATAGCATTTACTCTTATAGAATATTTGATTAAATCCACCGCCCATTCGCGGGTTAGGCCCAAAACACCACCTTTGGCTGCGGCGTACCCAGAAGTTCCTCCCTGACCTGTTAGTGCTACCTTAGAACCAATATTTAAAATTGGACCTTTGGAAGTTTTTAAATAGGGAAGAGCATGCTTGACCATTAAAAAGTAACTCACCATATTCAATTTCAAAGAATCCATAAATTCTTCGTATGAAGCCTCAAGACCAACTCCGTCATTAACACCAACATTATTAATCAAGGCATTAATTCGACCATATTTAGCAACGATTTTCACAATTGCCTCTTCAATTTGTGTAGGATTTGTTAAATCGGTTTTACAAAACAAACCATCAATTCCTTGTTTTTTAATTTCTTCGATGTAGGCAAATCCTCGATCGTTTCTATCAATTATCACTGGAATTGCTCCTTCGGCTGCCAAATGTTGCAAAATAGTCTCTCCAATACTTCCTTGGATACCTGCCGCACCTGTAATTACCACTACTTTTCCTTTTAATGCTAAATCCATAATTTATAAGTCATAAAATTTAATTGTGTTGCCTCCCATAATGGCAGTTTGCTCCTCTGAGCTTAATTTTGAAATGAAATTGGTTACTAGTTGTTTTGTTTTTGTATAATTTCCAGCAACCAGACACACTGGCCAATCAGAACCAAAAAGGATTTTACTTGCACCAAAAGCGTCCAAAATCAATTGCATGTAAGGTTCGATTTGTTCAGCAGTCCAATTGTTGTAATCGGCCTCGGTGGTCATTCCCGAAAGTTTGCAATATACGTTTGGACATTTACTAATCTCTTTTATTAAAGCTGCCCAACCATCATAGAATGCTTCTTTTATGTATGGTTTTCCACCGTGGTCGATGACAAATTTTTGATTTGGAAAACGTCTTACTAGTTCCAATGCTGCTCCTAATTGATGCGGAAAAATAAGAATATCATAAGTGAAGCTATATTTTTCTAAAGTGGCAATTCCGTTTAAAAAATCAGGACGCAACATAAAATTATGGTCGTCTTCGTCTTGAAGCACATGTCTGAAACCTTTTAGTTTTATAAATTTGCTATAATGATTTAAAACAGTGTCAATATTTGGAGCTCTAAGGTCCACCCAACCTACAACTCCTTTGATGAAGTCGTTTTTTTGGGCCAAATCCAAAAGAAAATCTGTTTCAGCTAATGTTTGATCGGCTTGTATAGCCACACAACCATCAATATGGTTAGTTTGGTAAACCAATTTTAAATCTTCTGGCAAGAAATTCTTGCGAATGACTTTCATATCATCGTCGATCCAGGCGTGTTTTTCTGCTTCATATATCCAAAAATGCTGATGCGAATCTATTGTCATAACTATTTTAATTTAAAATCGACAGTAGCTTTAATTACTCCTGTTGCGGGATCTAACCAACTATCAAAATTGGCAATCATTTCAGTGTAAGGGACATTGTGGCTAATGTAGGATTCTGTTGGGAATTGGTCTAAAATACTGATTATGTATTGAAAATCTTCTGTAGTAGCATTTCGACTGCAGATTAAGGTCATCTCTTTAGCGTGAATAGCAGGATGACTATAGGTCAATTCTCCTTTGGATAATCCAACAAGCACAAAACGACCGCCGTGTGACATATAACTGGGACATGTTTCTAAAGCGTATTTGTGTCCCGAAGCATCAAAAACAGCAGTACATAAATCGCCATTGGTAATTTTGGTGATTTCTTCAACTGTATTTGCATCTGCCTTTAGGGTATAATCTACACCAATTTTTTCTTTAGCATAGGCCAAACGCTGCTCATTGATGTCAATGGCTATTACTTTAGCACCTGCAATTTGAGCTAACTTCATAATACCAATTCCGATAGGGCCGCAACCTACCACAGCCACGATTTCCCCCGGAGCAATGGCAGCTCTGCGTATAGCATGTGCACCTATAGCCAATGGCTCAACAATTGCCATTTGATTGTCAGATAAATTATTAGCGGGTAAAAGAATGGAAGTGGGAACTGTAATTTGTTCTTGCATTCCTCCATCGACGTGAACACCTAATACTTTAATATTAGTGCAACAGTTGTTTTTTGCATTTCTGCAGGCAATACAAGTACCACAACTTATATAAGGCATTACCACAACGTTGTCACCAGCTTTGATTCCTCTGGGGTTTTCTCCAATCTCTAGTATTGTGCAAGCTAATTCGTGTCCCAGAATTCTAGGATAGCTGAAAAAAGCTTGATTTCCGCCGTAAGCATGCAAATCGGTTCCGCAAATTCCTACTTTGTTAATTTGTAATAAGGTTTCATTTTCTTTTCTAACCGGGGCTTGTTTTTCTTTTAAAACAAATTCACCGGGTTTTTCGCAAACAATATATTTCATATTTATAAAAATTATTTATTCTGTTCCAACGTTTGAACAGTTTTAAAAATAAAAAATACAATTAAAAGGCATTGTATTTTTTATTTAGAGTCTTATATTTGTTCAATCGATTGAACAAATATAAAATAATTGGAGAATAAAAAAAAATACACAATAAAAGATATTGCTGAAGTACTGGGTTTGACACCTTCGGCAGTTTCTAAAGCATTGAATAATCATCCCAGAATTAGTGACAAGACTAAAATAGCGGTCAGAGAAATAGCCATGCAAATGGACTATCAGCCCAATTATTTATCGAGTGCTTTACGCAAAGGAAAGAGCAATTTAGTAGGTGTTATTATTCCGAGGGTTAACAGTCATTTTTTTTCATCGGTGGTAGAGAATATAGAAAAAGTGCTCAACCTCAACGGTTACAATATTATCATGACACAGTCAAATGAATTGTACAAGAAGGAATGTCAAGAAATAGATACCTTATTGAAAATTCAAGTGGATGGTATTATTGCTTCGATGGCGAATGAAACCATCGATTTAGAATATTACAAAAAAATAAAATCTAAAGGTACAGAACTTGTTTTGTTTGATAGAGGAGAAGAGGAATTGAATGTGGATTATGTAGGGATTGACGATTATAAAAGTAGTCATTTGGTTATTGATCATTTAGTTTCTCAAAATTGCAAACGAATAGCTCATATTGCTGGTTTTAATCATATTCGTATATATAAGGAAAGGATTCGGGGCTATAAAGATGCACTGGAAAAATCAAATTTAGAAATTAGGGAAAGCTGGATTATAGAGAGTAATTTGCGTGTTGAGGATGGACGTCGAATTATGCAACAATTATTAGATTTTCCAGAAAGACCCGACGCAGTGTATGTAGCTGGAGATATTGCTGCATTGGGTGCTTTACAGGTGCTTTTAGAAAATAATATTAAAGTTCCAGAAGAAATTGCTTTGATTGGTTTTAGTGATGAGCCATTTACATCACTAACGCAGCCTTCCATTTCTACAGTGAATCAGCACAGTGAACAAATTGGGAAATTAGCTGCAGAGGCTTTTTTGGAACGAATAAATAATCCTAAGAAAAAAACGTTTAAACGAATTTTTTTGGAACCAGAATTGATTATCAGACAATCTTCAGATAAGAATTTAAAATAGAAAGTGCTCTTGATAATGGAACATGTTTTGAGAATTTATAAAATGGTGAGGTAGCACTTTAAATAATAGATAATTATTGTACATTTATATATCTGCAGTTTGATTTTAATAAATAATCAATATGAAAGTACTAAACATTTCCAATACATTTTTTAGTTTTTTTAAAGAGAGAAAAGGGATTTCTTTTTTACGTGAAAATGATAAAATTATCAGACAGTTTATACTCACTATTTTTTTTATTGGAATTGGAATCTGGTTTATCAAACACGAACGCTCAGAGTTAGAACAGGTGAAAAATGTAATTGCAGATGCCGGCATTTTTTGGGTGCTGTGCGGAATTGCGCTTACTGTTATTTATATTTTACTGCAGGGGTTGATGTATTTTGCTTCTTTTCAGGCTGTTCAGAGTAGAATCTCATTTAAACAAGCAGTTATTTTATTTTTGAAACGCAACTTTGTGAGCGTATTTCTTCCGGCAGGGGGAATATCTTCTCTAGCATTTTTTACAAAACCTATTGAAAAGAGAGGTGTAAAGCCTACTCAAATTCATTTTGCTTCAATACTATACGGCTTTGTGGGAATTCTTTCCGTAGTTATTGTAGCAGTACCAGCCTTAATTTATTCCCTGTTTCAAGGAACAGCAGGATCAGGGGAATGGTATGCATTTAGCGCCATTGTAATGTTAAGTATTTTTATTTTCTACATTTATAAATCCATTTTAAACAAAGGATATATATATCGCCTCATTATAAAATTTTCACCATCTGCTGAGGTATTTATGGATGATTTTAGTAACAATAGAATAGATAAAAAAAAGTTTTGGCAAATCGTCCTTTATTCCGTTCTTGTTGAGTTTGTCGGAATCGGCCATTTGTATATCGCAATGATTGCTCTGGGTTTTGCCCCATCGTTATCTGCTGCTGTAATGGGCTATATTATTTCGGTTATATTCTTGATTGTTTCTCCTTTTCTTCGAGGACTGGGAGCGATAGAAATTTCAATGGGTTTTATATTGATGCAATTTGGCTTTGAAAACGTCAACGCTATAGCCATTACTTTTTTGTACCGCTTTTTAGAATTCTGGATTCCCTTACTACTTGGAGCATCACTTTTTTTATTTAGCGCCAATAAATTACTGATGCGGATAGTTCCTTCTTTTCTGCTTTTTGCTCTGGGATTAATAAATATAATTTCTGTCCTAACCCCAGCAATTTCAGAGCGTCTGCATACTTTAGAGAATATAATTCCTGTTTCTGCCATTAAAGCATCAAACTATTTTGTTATCACTGCCGGTTTATTTATGCTCATTAACGCCGCATTTATGCTCAAAGGATTACGAAATGCCTGGTGGTCTGCTGTGATTTTAACAGGGATTTCGGTTATTGGACATCTTACAAAGGCAATTGATTATGAGGAGGCCATAATAGCATTAGTAGTGCTGGTCAGCTTAATTGTTACTAAGAAGGAGTATTACGTAAAAAGCAATTTACGCCTTCAGAGTGTGGGGTTAAAAACGGTTTTGCTAAGCATTTTTGCCGTTTTAGCATATGGTGTTATAGGTTTTTATTTTTTAGATAAAAAACACTTCAATATTGATTTTAACTGGCTTGAGTCAATAAAATATTCGATTGAGAATTATTTTTTATTAAGTTCAGATTTAGTTCCTCTTGACCGTTTTGCCAGACGTTTTCTACTTTCTATAAATATCTGCGGCTTTCTATCATTGGCTTTTTTAATCTTTGTTTTAATTCGTCCTTATACAATAAAAAAAGAAGCAGTAGAAGATGATTTTCAAACCGCAAAGACAATTCTGGATCAGTATGCAAACTCATCTTTGGATTATTTTAAAACCTACAGCGATAAAATTATTTTTATAGCCAATAGTAAAAAAGCTTTTTTAGCTTATCGTATCAGTGATAATTTTGCCGTAGTTCTGGAAAACCCGGCTGCAGAATCAGCTGTGGAAATGCGCAAGTGTATACTTGAGTTTGATAGTTATTGTTATAACAACGGACTGCGAAGTATTTATTATCGCGTACCGGAAGAAAATTTAGAAATATATTCCTCAATGCATAAAAAGAGCCTGTTTATAGGCCAGGAAGGAGTTGTAGATTTATCATTATTTACACTGGAAGGCAGTGCAAAGAAATCACTACGTAATGCTGTAAACAAAGTAAAGGAGAAAGGCTTTAAAGCAGTAGTGCATACTGCGCCCATAAAAGATGGATTGCTGCAGAAGATAAAGGCAGTAAGTGACGAATGGCTGGCAGGCACAGAAAGAAGTGAAATAATATTTTCACAAGGTATGTTTGATTGGGAAGAACTCAAAGGGCAAACCATTATTACAGTTGAAAACACTGAAGAAAAAATCGTTGCTTTTCTAAATGTTATTCCAGATTATGTACAAGGTGAGGGGACTTATGATCTCATTCGTAAAACCAATGATGCTCCAAACGGTATAATGGATTTTATTCTTCTAGAGCTTTTTACCTATTTGAAATCTCAGGGCTGTACTGCTGTAAATTTAGGATTCGCTACAATGAGCGGAATACAGCAGGCCGATACCTTTCCGGAAAAATCAATGAAGTTTGCTTATGAAAGAATTAAATTTTTTTCTCATTTTAAAAGTTTGCGGGATTTTAAGGAGAAATTTTCTCCCGTATGGTATAATAAATATTTAATCTATACTCACGATTATGATTTACTGCAGGTTCCAATAGTTTTAAATAAAGTTGTAAAACCATAGTTACAAATAAAAACCATGAGAATAAGTCAGTTAAAACTGGTCAGGGTCGCGGCTATAATCTGTATTACTGCCTGCATTGTTGATTTTGCTATATTATTTTTATATGGTAGTTATTATCCGCGATACAGCCAGTTAAAAAACACGATCAGTTTGTTGGGAGCCTCCATAAGTCCGGTATCAAAACTCATTTCTGTTTGGTGGACACTAATTGGAATTATATTTATTTTTTTTGGATTTGTTTTTAGAAAGGCATTTGATAAAAAACTAAAAAATGTAAAGTTTGCTTCGGTATTGATTATGCTCTACGGATTAGGAGAAGGTATTGGTTCAGGTTTATTTAAAGCTGATATTATAGCAGGTAGAATGACTGGTTCGTTTATTATGCACAATATTTTAGGTGGTATTGGAGTTATTGCGGCACTGATTTTACCTTTAGTAATGCTTACAACAATGACGAAGAAAAACAGGTGTGGGTTTTATTTATTCTCATGGATTGTTTTTGTTATCGGACTTATTACCATGTTTTTATTTACAATTAGGTTTTCCTCTAAGGATAACCTGATCAATCTTTACAGAGGATTATGGCAGCGGCTTTTTATGCTCAATCTATACCTTTATTTTATCACAATTTCAGTTATAATGTATTATAAGAAAAGTATATTTCACAATGCAAAAAATGTTTAAGATGAAAAAAAATATAATACTCCTTCTGGCGATTTTTGTGTTTAGTACTAGCGTTTTTGCTAT
Source organism: Flavobacterium sp. CSZ (assembly GCF_015350725.1). Classification (NCBI taxonomy): domain Bacteria; kingdom Pseudomonadati; phylum Bacteroidota; class Flavobacteriia; order Flavobacteriales; family Flavobacteriaceae; genus Flavobacterium; species Flavobacterium sp. CSZ. The sequence continues at coordinate 34,393 of NZ_JADKPQ010000027.1, read as the reverse complement.
TGAAACGGATACCATAAAAGTTGGGATATTTGGTAAAGTCACAATCTACAAGCCCAAAACAGAGGCCAATGCGGTTGTTTTGTTTATTTCAGGAGACGGAGGCTGGAACAGTGGGGTAGTTGAAATGGCTAAAAATATTGCAGATCAGGGAGCTGTAGTTGCAGGTGTAGACATTCAGCATTATTTTAAAGAAATTAAAAAAGAAAAATCAAAATGTTATTATCCTGCCGGAGATTTTGAAGAGTTAAGTTTGATGCTGCAGAAAAAATTAAAGATGAAGCAATATCTAAAACCCATATTAATTGGGTATTCTTCAGGGGCAACTTTAGTTTATGGCATGCTGGCACAAGCTCCGGCCAATACTTTCAGTGGTGCCATTGGCCTGGGATTTTGTCCTGATATAGAAACAGATAAAACATTATGCGAGGGATCAGGTTTGACTTCTCATGTTTTAAAGGAAGGGAAAGCGTATTATCTTGAGAAAACAGAAAAATTAACAGCACCATTTATTGTGCTGCAGGGAACAACAGATCAGGTTTGTAATTATGCCGATACAAAAAAATATATGGAAGGAATGAAGCAAGGCAGATTAATAACACTTGCGAAAGTTGGTCATGGTTTTTCTGTAACTAAAAATTGGCTAACACAATTTACAGATGCCTACAGGGAAATTTTAAATACGCCGAATTATACAAAACAAAAATCTCAGGAAAATGTTTTACTTAAAGAACAGCATCTTGCACCTCTGCCTTTTGAAGCGCCTTTAACTTTAATTCCCACAAAAAGTAAAGATGAAATCCTGCCAATTGCTTTCTTGATTTCCGGTGATGGCGGGTGGACAAGCTTTGACCAATCTTTGGGTGAAGCTCTTGCTCAGAGAGGAATAGCTGTAATAGGATTAGATGCGCAGAAATATTTTTGGAATGCAAAAACTCCTGTAGAAACAGCAGGTATGATAGCTAAAGTTGTTGAACATTACATGGGGCAATGGAATAGAAAAACATTTGTACTTGCAGGTTACTCGTTTGGAGCATCTGTAGTTCCATTTGCCGCTGCTAATTTATCGCAACCTTTAAAAGAAAAACTACAAGGTGTCTATTGTTTATCTCCTGATGTAAAAGCTGATTTTGAAATCCATATTGCAGATATGCTGAGTATGGGTAGTGCAGATGACAACTATGATGTCATTGCTGAAATGAAAAAGGTTAAAGTTTTAAATCCTTTTTGTTTTTTTGGTACAGAGGAAGATCCTGCAACTCGCAAGCGATTTTCAGAATCAGGTATTAAAACTATTGAATTACCAGGCTCACACCATTATAATAATGATTTTGATAAAATAGCAGAAAGTATTTTAAAAGAAAATACCAGAGAGGTGGTATCTGAGCACAAATAAAGGTTTTGATTGTTGACTTGTGCTGACTAATAATTATAAAGTAATTACACTTGTCATAAACTAGCTGTTTTATTTGCTAATTAAATAGTAATAATAAAGATCTCAGCGTCGAATCCAAGGTACAAAAAAGTACAAGACAAAGTTGTACTTGTAGTATTTATATTGCATTTGTTCCTTTGGTCTATAGAATAAATCATATATCTTATATGATTTACATAGAGAGAAAGAAGATGTGGAACGATTAAATGAAAAAGATATGTTTACCAATATCTCATGGGGCAATTATATAATTGCCGTTAGTATCCTCTTACTGATCTGGTATTTGATTTTAGGATTCAGATGCTATTATCCTGATCTAAGAGCAATTTTAAGCGGTGAGAAAAGCCTACAGTCTCTGAGTCTTAAAAGCAATCCGCAAGAAAAATTAGCTGTCCATCTTCAAAAAGGCAGCAGCGTTGAAAACAAAGAATTGTCCTTGTACAAAGAATCTTTTGATACCTTGGCTGACGCCGAGGAACTATCCGGGAGGATTCAAGGCGCAATTAAGGAGAGCGCAGAGCGAAATCTCTCACTGGAAGAATTCCAAAATTATCTCAAATTACTGCTAAGTGAGTATCCCTTTGTGAGGATCTCTACCCTTAGAGAGAATATCAATGCTATAATAGTGAAGAGCTCTGCGAGCTACCCAGCGCTGCTTTTGACTCTTTCTCAGGTGGATCTCCTTTGGGAAGAGAGTATTTAAATAAGACACAGTGGAGGAATATTCCCTGTTCTCTCTGGTGCGGTATGGCATAATGTGACAGGAAATAGAGTTATGCAACGGCGGTATTCCTCCGCTTTTTTAACAAGTGATTATCCAAAACTTAAATGATGCGAGATGGAAAAGTACAATTGGAAATTAAAAAGAATTGAAAGAAAAAAGGCAATGGCACTTTGCCTGTTTGTAATGTTGTTTGTTTTTCATTTCAGTGCCAGAGCCCAGGACGGTGTGGCAGGAATAAATGAGGCCAACCAAAAAGTCAGAAGCTATTTTGATGCCGGAACAGAACTCATGTACGCTGTGGGAGCCATACTGGGACTAATTGGGGCTGTGAAGGTCTATCAGAAATGGAATGCCGGGGATCCCGATACGGGAAAAGTGGCAGCGGCCTGGTTTGGAAGCTGCGTGTTTTTGGTGGTAGTAGCCACGGTCATTAAATCCTTTTTCGGGGTTTAGGCCAGAGCTTATTAAATGCAGCAAAAGAGATGAACAGTGTATACCCAATCAATAAGGGAATCAACCAGAGCATTCACTTCAAAGGACTCAAGGCACAGTACATCTGGTATCTGGGGGCAGGAGTGGTAGGGCTAATGATCCTTTTTGCAGTGCTTTTTATTATTGGGCTTCCTTCTGTGATCTGTGTTGGTTTTATTGGAAGCTCTGGAGGATTTCTTGTCTTTCAGATCTACCGTATGAGCAATCGCTTTGGTCAGTACGGTATGATGAAAGCCTTGGCTAGAAAACAAATTCCAAAAGTTATAAAGCTGCAAAGCAGGGGAGTTTTTATAATGTGATAGTCGTAGAGAGTTGATGTTAAAAATGAGAAGGGATGGAGAGAAAGATGGAGGATGTGCTGCCCATTATGGACGTGGAGCATGATTGTATAGTATCAAAGCAAGGAGATATAACTATTGTATTTAAGGTGGAACTCCCAGAGATTTTCACCCTCTCGGACCAGGAATATGAAGCCTTCCATCAGTCGTGGATAAAGGCTCTGAAAGTGCTTCCAAAATTTTGTGTTTTTCACAAGCAGGACTGGTTTTTAGAGAGTAATTACAAAGCTGACTTTACAAAAGAGGACAGTAGTTTTCTGAGTAGATCCAGTGAGCGATTCTTTAACGGGCGCCCTTTTTTGGATCACTCCTGTTATATTATGCTTACCAAAAAGCCTCTGGGAAGGAAAACTTCGAGTTCCCTGTTTTCAAACCTTATCAGGCATTCCATAGTGCCCCAGGAGACCCTGAGCTTTGAGCTCCTTGAGGATTTTATGGATAGCGCAGGCCAGTTCAAACGCATTATGGAGGACAGTGGGTTTGTAAAGCTCACGCGTCTGGATAATAATGCCCTTAAGAGCCAGAGCAGAAAAATGGGCCTTGTTGAACAGTATTGTTTTTTATCCCAGGATGCAGATTCCTTTGTCTATCAGGATGTGAAGTTTGACAAGGGCCTTGAGGTCGGAGACAAGCATTGCCAGCTCTTTACTCTGGGGGATGCCGCTGATCTTCCTGCCCTTTGCGGCTCGAGAATCAATTTTGACCGCTATTGCAGCGATAAAACAAAATTCAGTGTGGGTTTTGCCTCAACCCTTGGCCAGCTCTTATCGTGCAATCATATCTATAACCAGTACATTTTTATAGAGGATGCCCAGAGAACCATTCAGAAACTCGAGAGCAAAAGACTGCGCCTGCAATCCCTATCGGCCTATAGCCGTGAGAACATGATAGCGCGGGATGCCACCAATGATTTTTTAAACGAGGCTATTGCCCAGCAAAGGCTACCGGTAAAGGCGCATTTTAATGTACTGGCCTGGTCTACCGATAAAGAAGAGCTCAAGGAAGTCAAAAACAAAGTCATATCAGCCCTGGCCCAGATGGATGCGGCCGCCAAGCAGGAAACTGTTGGGGCGCCCCAGATATATTGGGCTGGAATACCCGGTAATGAGGCAGATTTCCCCATGAATGATACCTTTGACACCTTCATTGAACAGGCTGCTTGTTTTCTGAGTATGGAAACCTCCTACCGCTCCTCACTTAGTCCTGTAGGGATAAGACTTGGAGACCGACAGACAGGAAAACCCGTGCATGTGGATATTAGTGATGAACCCATGAAAATGGGCATCTGTACCAATCGCAATAAGTTCATATTAGGGCCTTCGGGAAGCGGCAAATCCTTTTTTACCAATCATATGGTCCGGAGCTATTATGAGCAAGGAACCCATATTGTTCTGGTGGATGTCGGGCACAGCTACAAGGGACTGTGTGATATGGTGGGCGGGTATTATTTTACCTATGATGAGCATAATCCCATCCGGTTTAATCCTTTTTATATAGGCGATGGAGATAGCCTGGATACCGAGAAAAAAGAAAGTATTAAAACCCTGCTTTTGGCGCTGTGGAAAAAAGATGATGAGACTTTCAACAGGAGTGAGTATGTGGCCCTGTCTAATTCCCTGCAGCTCTACTATGAGAAACTGGAGAAAAACACTGAGATATTTCCCTGTTTTAATAGTTTTTATGAATTCCTGAAAGAGGATTTTGTGCCGATTCTGGAAAGCGACAAGGTAAAGGACAAGGATTTTGATGTCAATAACTTTCTCTATGTGCTGCGTCCCTATTACAAAGCAGGCGAGTTTGATTATCTATTAAATGCCACAGAGAATCTGGACCTTTTAAAAGAAAGGCTCATTGTCTTTGAACTGGATAACATTAAAGACCATCCGATTCTTTTTCCCGTGGTGACCATTATTATCATGGAGGTATTTATCAGCAAGATGAGAAAGCTCAAAGGTGTGCGCAAGATGATTCTAATTGAGGAGGCCTGGAAGGCCATTGCCCGCGAGGGTATGGCCGAATATATACGATATCTTTTTAAGACTGTTCGCAAATTCTTTGGCGAGGCCATTGTGGTGACTCAGGAAGTGGAAGATATTATCTCTTCTCCCATAGTCAAGCAGGCTATTATCAATAGCAGTGATTGCATTATACTGCTGGACCAGAGCAAGTACCAAAATAAATTCGAGCAGATTCAGGAGCTTTTGGGACTCACTGACAAAGCAAAGGCACTAGTGCTCTCGGTGAACAAGAGTAATGATTCCGATAAAAATTATAAGGAGGTTTTCATATCATTAGGTGGCATAATATCGAAGGTATTTCGAACCGAAGTGTCGCTTGAAGAATATTGGGCGTATACCACCGAGGAGCCTGAAAAAGTAAAGGTGCAGCAGTATGCCAGAAAATTCGGGGGTGATATTAAAAAAGGCATTGCCGCGCTGGCCCAAGAGATGAGAAACCAAATCAAATAAAGAAAAAATGAAAACAAGGTCAAGAATTATTATGGGGCTACTCTGTCTATTTTTAGTAAGTAGCCCGGTGCGAGCCTCCAGTAAGATTGTGGCGCTTCCCATCCTGGAAATAGTAAAAGCCGTTACCAAAAAAGTGATCAAGGCCATTGATCTGAGGATACAGCGACTCCAGAACAAAACTATCTGGCTTCAGAATGCGCAAAAACAAATTGAGAATGTCCTATCTAAATTAAAACTAGAACAGATCTCAGAGTGGACCCAAAAACAGCGTGATCTCTATAAGGACTACTATCAGGAGCTTATGAGGGTAAAATCAGCCATTACCTATTACAAGCGCATTAAAGAAATCACCGCCAAACAAACCAGGCTAATCTCCGAGTATGAAAGGGCCTGGTACCTCATTAGGCAGGATAATCATTTTAATGCCTCAGAGCTGGATTATATGCAAGAGATATACTCAGGCATTTTAGGGGAAAGTATTCAGAACATCGATCAGATTTTTTTGGTACTGGATTCTTTTACCACCCAGATGAGCGATCTTAAAAGGCTTGAGATTATCAACAATGCCGCTGATCGGATCGATGATAATTATGAGAGCCTGATGCTATTCAATAGGCAAAATATGATGCTGCGCCTTCAAAGGGCCAAAACGAGTAATGATGTAAATAAAGTCAAGGAGTTTTACGCAGTTCCCTAATAGAGGTAAATCATGAAAAAGTTAGTTGTAGTAGTCGTACTGGTGGGAGTTTCTTTTCAAAACCTGCAGGCTCAGGCCAAGTGGCGCAAGGAATTGCTATTGCAGATCGCGGCTCTTCAGGTGTATATGGATTATGCTAAAAAAGGATACAATGTTGCCAGAAAAGGGCTGAATTTCATAGGTGATCTCAAAAAAGGAGAAGTAAGCCTGCATGGTGATTATTTGGCCTCGCTAAAGAAAATAAACCCCAAGATAAAAAAATATTCCAGGGTGGCAGAAATTATAGCACTGCAGTTAAGGATCATTAAAATTTCCAATAATACGCTAAGGGGCTTGAGACAGGATGATCTTTTTCATGGCGATGAAATTGATTTTATACAAAGATCCTTTGAGGGTTTGTTTGAGAATTGCAACAGTACCCTGGATGCGCTTTTACGGCTTAGCGGTAATGACAAGCTGGAGATGAAAGATGATGAGCGCCTGGAGCGTATCGATGCGCTATACGCAACGATGGTATCTGATTATGAGTTCTCTTTGGCCTTTAGTCACCAGGCCAAGATGCTTGCTTTGTGGAAAGCCAAGCAGAGAAATAATATTATTTGGAGCCGCACTTTAAATGGATTATAAAATTGATAGGATGAGAAAACTAATTCTACAAATAACTCTGGCAATAACAATCTTATTGCCTGTAAAAGCCCAGGCTCAGTCTCAGGAGATCCAGCAGCTTGTTTTAAATATTGAAAAGCTAAGCCAGTTCAAAGGGATCCTTAAAGACATGAAAAAAGGCTATGATATTTTATCAGGGGGCTACAACGCGGTAAGGGATCTCTCCCAGGGAAATTTCACCTTGCATAAGAGGTTTTTAGATGCGCTTTTTCAGGTGAGTCCTCTGGTGAGAAATTACAAAAAAGTTGGGGATATTATCACATTCCAGGTCCTGCTGGTAAAGGAAAGTAAGGCAGCTTTTGCTCGCTACAGCAAAAGTGGGAGTTTTACACCTCAAGAGATCACTTACTTTGAAAAAGTGTATGAGAATTTGCTGGGCCAGAGCCTTAGAAATCTCGATGAACTCTTGATGATCCTCAGCGCTAACACGCTCAGGATGTCCGATGATGAAAGGCTGCAGTCCATTGATAGAATCTATGCCCAGATGCAAGATAAGCTGCTTTTTATGAGAAATTTTAATGCCTCTTCCAATGTGCTGGTCATCCAAAGGGCCAGGGAATCTAATGATATCAGTACAGCCCGCGCAATCCAGGGCCTTAAAAACCAATAATTGATCTATATGTTGAAATTCAGTAAAAGGAGTTGCTTTATACTGGGAGCATTTTTGGTGTCCTTTACCCTGCAGGCGCAAGGGGCAGGGGGTAATTCAAAAGGGTTGCACCAGATACTCGAGCAGCTCTACGATGAGATGATGCCCCTTTGCAGTAACCTTATGGCAACTGGGCAGGGAATTGCAGGTTTTGCCGCCATTTGGTATATCGCCGCGCGCGTCTGGAAGCATATCGCAAGGGCCGAGGCCATAGATTTTTATCCGCTTTTCCGGCCCTTTGTCATTGGCTTTTGTATTATGATTTTCCCATCGGTTCTTGGCCTTATCAACGGGGTGATGAAGCCTACAGTCACTGCCACCTCCGCGATGGTAGAAGGATCCAATAAAGCCATTGAAGTTCTTTTAAAAGAGAAAGAAAAAGCCATCAAGCAAACCGATCCCTGGAAAATGTATGTAGGGGAGACAGGAATGGGTAATCGCGAGCAGTGGTACAGGTACACCAGCCATGGCGGAGATCCTGCCGATGAAGGGGTCATTGCTGGTATTGGAAATGATGTGAAATTTGCCATGGAAAAAGCCTCGTACAATTTTAGAAATTCGGTAAAGGAATGGATGAGCGAGGTTCTGTATGTCCTCTTTGAAGCGGCAGCGCTCTGCATTGATACCCTTCGTACCTTTCAGCTGGTGGTATTATCTATACTGGGGCCTTTGGTCTTTGGAATTGCTGTATTTGATGGCTTTCAGCATACTCTGACTATTTGGCTGGCGCGTTATATCAATATTTATTTGTGGCTTCCCGTGGCCAATATTTTTGGAAGTATTATAGGCAAGGTACAGCAGCAGATGCTAAAGCTTGATATTGCGCAGGTCAATCAAGGCGGGGATACTTTTTTTAGCAGGACCGATATGGCTTACCTTATTTTTATGATCATCGGCATTATTGGTTATTTCACCGTACCCTCGGTGGCCAATTACATTGTGCACGCCGCAGGGGGTGATGCCCTTTCTCAAAGAGCAACCAACCTGTTTTACAGCACTGCCAGTGCAGGAGATAACAGAACCATACAAGGAAATGCAATGGTGATGGACGTCATGGGAGATGCCCCGGGCAGAATGTCTCAGAGCATGTCCTCCTCATCGGGGAGTTCTTCTTACTTTGAGGAAAAAGGAAATTATATGTCCCAGAGATTAAAAGGAAATTCCAAATCATAAAACCAATAGAAAAGATGTTTACCAAAATGAAAAATATCGATACCGCCTTTGGCTATGTGCGCGGCTTTACTATGCTAATTATTGTGGGGTGTATTGTAATTTGCTGCTATACCCTGCATAAAAGTTTTACCACTGTAAGTCTATTGCAGGACAAGGTGTATATCCTGGCCAACGGTAAAGCTCTGGAGGCTTACGCCTCGGAGAGGAAAGACAATGTTGTGGTGGAGGCGCGTGATCACGTAAAGACTTTCCATAGTTATTTCTTTACCCTTGATCCCGATGATAAGGTCATCAAAACAAACATTACAAGGTCGCTTTACCTGGCCGATAAGAGTGCCAAGAGGATCTACGATGATCTGAGAGAGAACGGTTACTACTCGGGAATTATCTCGGGAAATATTAGCCAGAGCATTACCATTGATAGTATCCAGATTGATTTGAGGCAGTATCCGTACTTCTTTAAATGTTTTGCCAGACAAAAAATAGTCCGTTCCACGAGTGTTGTCAACCGGAGTCTTATCACAGAGGGGAATTTAAGAAACGTATCGAGAAGTGATAATAATCCGCATGGCTTTTTAATAGAGCGCCTCAGTACCCTGGAGAACAAAGATCTCAGTATGGAGACCCGAAAATAAAAAGTGATGGAACCTTGGTTTAAAAAACGTATCAATAGCAAAGGAGCTAATAGGTATTATGAGCTTTTAAAACAGAAGTGGGCCAGAGAAATGAGCCGTATTACCTCAGGGTTATCCAGAGAAAAGCTCATTGTGTTTTTGCTTGTATTTACAGGGCTTAGTAGCGCCAGTAGTTTGGTTATCCTCTACAGGGGGCTTGTTTCAGATACCTCTTCTGTTATCTCTATGGATCGGATCTCTGAGAGGATACAGCCCCATGAGAGAGTGATAAAAAGAGAAAGAAAATCTTTTTTTATCTCACCGGCGGAATATAAAAGCATCACTGGCGCGCGGCAGTACCTGGATAGTCTAAAGGCAAGCGCGGAAGGTAAAACATCATATGATAGTATTATGCATAGGCGTCCGGGACTTCTGGACAGCCTGATTTTTATTGAAAATTATTATAAGTCCAATGTAAAAGAGTAAGGCCATGGAGAGAAAAACAATTTCAATTAAAGAGTTAAAAAAACGAAAAATGCTACTGGTACTCCTTTTATTGGCCCTGCCCTTTATAACGCTCTTATTCTGGAGTCTGGGTGGAGGAAAAGAGCCAACTATAAGTGCAGAGATACTAGAGAAAAGGAAATTCAATACCGCACTTCCTGGCCCTGAGTTCAAAGAAGAGATTACCTTGGATAAATTGAGTTATTACCAGAAGGCTGCTATGGATTCGCTAAAAAGAAGCGAACAAATGAGAAAGGATCCCAACTACTCCAGTACCCTTTTAATAGGTGATTCCATCTCTGGATGGTCAAAAGGGCCCGAGATGAGAAGTTTTCCAAGAGGCAAGTCGGGCCTTAACACCTTCTCATACCAGGATCAGAACACGAAAAAGGTATATCAAAAATTACAGGCACTTCAAAAAGCCATTGAGCAGCCCAGTGTGGGGGAGAAGCAAGAGCACGACATGCGCGAGTTTGAACACTACGGCTCATCGCCTGAGTCAGAAGACATGAGAAAACTCGAGCAGCTAATCTCGGTTATGGGTCAGCCTCAAGGGGAGGATCCCGAGCTCAGGCAATTAGGGGGAATGCTTGAAAATATTCTCGATATTCAGCATCCGGCCCGCATGCAGGAAAAATTAAACAAGGCCTCTGAGGGTAGAAAAGAAAAAGCGCTCAGAGTGGTGCGTAAAAATGGGCAAAATAATCTTGCTGCAATCGATAATTATGTGGGCAATGAGCAGATGGCTTTACAATCTAATTCATTTTATTCCCTTCAGCAAGTAGATACAACACATCAGGGGCAAAATGCCATTGAGGCGGTGATACATCTCACCCAGAGTATTGTAGACGGCTCGCTAGTGAAACTGCGCCTGTGCAATGAGGTTTTAATTCAAGGTGTAGAGATTCCCAGAAACAGTTTTTTGTTTGGAACGGCCCTTTTAAAAGCAGAGCGATTAGAAATTAAAATTACCAATATAAAATATGGCAATTCGATTTTTCCCGTTGAACTAGCCGTGTATGACCTGGACGGGATTGAGGGGATTTATATACCCGGGGCCATTAACCGCGATGTAGCCAAAGCCTCTGCAGATCGCTCCATCCAGACCCTGGGGGTAGCATCTCTTACGGACTCCTGGGGAGCACAAGCAGCCGGTATGGGTATTGAAGCTGCCAAGAGCCTGATGAGTAAAAAAGTAAAACTTATAAAAGTCATGGTAAAGGCAGGCTACCGGGTGCTTTTATATGACAAAAAGCAAAATAATTCCCATTGAACACTAAATTGAAAGAGATGAAAAATAGAAATTTATGGTTTGTGCCCTTTATGGCTTTGATCTCAATGGCAGTCTTTGGACAGAGAGGCAGTAGTCAGGCTGAATTTAAAAATCTGCAAATAGCCCAGATGAAGACCACCAGTGTGGTTTTTCCTTATCCCATCAAGAGCATCGATAAGGGAAGCTCGCAAGTATTAATACAAAAGGCCAAAGGGGTGGAGAATATCCTTTTGGTAAAAGCCGGTAAAGAGAATTTCTCACAGACCAATCTAACAGTTGTAACCACAGAGGGCAATCTCTACGGCTTTATTTTGAATTACGATGAGCAGTGTCCTGATCTGAATTTTTTGGTACAGAGCGCATCAGCGTTAAATGGCGATATTGTTTTTACCCTTGATAATGAAAATCAAAAAAAAATACAGCAGTATGCCCAGTTGGCCCTGATGAAAAAGAGAAAACTAAGTGGGATAAGTAAGAGCAAGTTTGATATCAGCCTTCGCCTTACAGGGGTATACATCCATCAGGATGTCATCTATCTAAGGCTTTTATTGGGTAACAAATCCAAAATTAATTTTGATATCGACCAGCTGCGCTTTTTTATCGGTGACCAGCGCAAGTCCACCCGTACGGCATCCCAGGAAATTGAAATGAGTCCCCTTCTGCTCACCTCAGAGCTGATCAAAATCCCTGAGAGATCGGAGCTTTCCCTTGTTTGCGCCTTGCCTAAGTTTACTATCGGTGAGAGAAAATACCTCACCGTAGAGCTTCTGGAGAAAAACGGCCAGAGACAACTGGGACTTGATATTAAAGATCACCAGCTAATGGATCTTGAAATACTCGGGGCCCTGTAAGGAAAAACGAATTTTAAAACTTAAATATCATGAATGAGAAAAATTTTGAGTACTTGAGCGATCAGCTCAAATACACCGGATTTGGTGAAGCATTGCAAATGGAATTAAAACAAAAACTTCACCAGCAAGAACCCTCTTTTACCTTGTACCATGAGACCTACTATGAGGATCGGGTAGCAAGGGCCACACTGAATTTCAATAAGGCTAAGCAAGGGGATCTTTATTTTTTTAACTCCTACACGGTAGAAGTTCAAAAAGAGAATATCCCAGATGTTCTGGAGCATACCTTTTATATGGGAAAGACAGGCAATATTACCATGAAAGAGTCTTATAATCTTTTGATGGGAAGATCTGTTTATAAAGAACTGGCCAGCAAAGAGGGACACACCTACAACGCCTGGGTGCAGATCGATTTTATACAGTGCGATGAAAATGAAAATTTTAAATTCAAACAGTACCATCAAAATTACGGCTATGACCTTGAGGCCACTCTTGATAAATATCCCATTAAGGAGCTAGGTAACGATATTTTTAAAGAGGATCTTTTGCGCTCCCTTAAAAGAGGGAATTTGCACCAGGTTACTTTTTTAAGAGGGTCTGAGGAATCTAAACTTTTTATAGAGGCCAGCCCACAATTTAAAACCATCGGAATTTACGATCAGGATCTAAAAAAACTCGATAACCGCCATTACAAGGACATCGGACAGATTCTAGTGGTTTATGAAGAGGTAGGAGAGCATAAAAAAAAAAGCCAGCGACCCCAGAGCAGTGAGGATGAAGAACCCAGAGAAGGGAGTAAGAGAAGACAAAAACGCGCTAATTCCCTCTAAGCAGGGAATTGTTGAAGAATCACTGAGTGTATTTTTTGCTGGCGCAGAAAAAGATTTGCGCATTGGCCATATCCACCTTGGTTTATTTGCAGCCCTGCTACACTATTATAGTCTTAGTGGGTTTGTGAATCCCATCAATGCGTATAGCTATCAGATCATGCCACTGGCCAAAATATCGGCCCCGCGGACCTATATCAAATACATTGGCGAACTAAGCCAGTACGGCTATATCAAGTACGAGGCTTCTTTTAAGAAAAACAAGCCCAGCTGTATTTATTTGCTGGGAGCATGCGATAGGCTAACTAATTGAACACAAAAATCAAAACCCGCTAAACCAGAAAGCCTGCCCTCTTTTTTAAAGTGGAGCAGGCTTTTGGTTACAGGTATTCTCTTTACTATTTTTTATTTTCAGAGCCCGTTGACATCAGCACAATTGCCATTATTTGATTTTGTAAATTTCAGAGCCTGCCAGTAAAAAACATCCCAGACCATAGTCTTCAAAATCCGGAATTTTATCATAAGACAGAGGCTGGCCATCTTTTGGTTCTTTTCCTGTGGATTGCAAATAGCCCAAAAAGCCATTGGTGTGTAAACTCTCGGTTGTCATAGCATTCCATGCTTTTTGAATTACAGGCAGGTAAGTCTCTTTTTTTAAAATTCCGCTGTTGATTCCGTAGGCCATTCCATAGACAAATAATGCTGTACCTGAAGTTTCTTTTTCGCCAAAATTAGTTGGATCATGCAGACTCACATTCCAAAAACCATCAGCTCTCTGGATAGGAACCAGGGCTGCAGCCATCGCTTTTAAATCTTTTACATATTGCGCCCTGCCAGGCGCATTTTCAGGAATAATAGAAAGCACTTTTGCAAGGGCTCCAATTACCCAGCCATTTCCGCGGCTCCAGTAACAATCCTCGCCGTTAGGTTCTTTGTAAGGAGGATCAAAATCAGCATCACGCCACCACAGGCCATCTTTAGGATTATATAGCCCGTGATCGCCATGTTTGTCTCTCGAGTACATATACATCTGATACATTTTCTCAAAATAGCGGTTGTCTTTTTCTAAAACCCCTAGTTTTGCAAAAACCGGCATCCCCATTTGTATGGCATCAATCCATGACCAATCATCTACTTGAGGTGTATTTAAAAGCATATTGATATTCGCCTTTGTGTTTTTTAATTTTTTAGCATCAGGCTCCAGATTATACAAATCGATATAAGTTTGTGCCGCGCAATAATTATCGGCATTTCGGGTGGTATTTCCGCCATTAAAACCCCATTTATGAAACTCAGACCACGCGTAGGCATAATCGTAATACGCTTCCTTAGGGTAAATTTCGTGTAATGCCATGAGCCCTTCATAATAAACCCCACGCGTCCAGATATTACTGGGGCGTTCTTTATTGGTAATGATGGTTTTGCCGGTCTCAGGCCATTTTTGCATGAAATAATCATTGGCAAGCATCATTTGTTTGAGTACCAGTTTTTTATCAAAGGCTTCTTGTGCATTTGTAGAGTTAGTATAGCACAGGCATATAGCGAAAAATAAAAGCAACTTTTTCATTTTAATATTCGTTATTTAGTAATTAGTTTTCTTGTTTTAATGGCGTAATTGTAACAGGGCCTAATAATCCCGAAGGCATTGGAGTCCATTTTGTGGCATCGAATTTTTTATAATCTTTATCGACCATATTGATTTCGTAAAAAATCTTCCATTCTTCGCCTTTAAGTTCCTTATCCCTAATTCTGTTGGCAGAGAGATTGGTAACCTGAATCTTCAGCGTATTTTTTCCGGATTTTAGTTTGTTAATATTCAATTGATAGGGAACAGACCAGGCCGTACCGATAAATTCATCATTGAGCCAGACTTTGGCGCTTTCGCGAACATCTCCCAAATTAAGACTCCATTGCTCTGCTTTAGTATTTGGTTTGTCAAATTCTAAGCTGTAAGTTGCAGTTCCTGAAAATGCTTCTGCCTGAGGACCTAATTTTGTCCAGGATTCTAAAGTAGTTATTGTTGCATTTGCAGGAAGCTCCGGACCGCCTTTGTCAAAGGCTATTTTCCAGTTTCCTTTCAGTGTAATGGCACCAGCAGCGGGCGCATAATAGGACCATTTTTTTTGTGAAGCTGTATTTTCTGTTTTTAAAAAATAAGATTCACCCGGTTCTATTTTTACTTTAACCAGTGTTGTATTGGCATTTTTAATCACAAGAGCATTACCGTAAGCCCGGGTCAGGGGATCGAAAATGACAACCTCTTTATTTCCGATTTGAAGGGCAATGAAAGTATCAATAGTTTTTGGGGTATGATTGACCAAATAATACATTTTTTCCCCGTCAATATCTCTTCGGGTATATTTTAAACCTGTATCGACAAGTGATTCGCGATACAGTTTTATATGCTCTAAAGCCTTAAAAATGTCTGATGTAGGTTGCAGTAATGCTACATTTGTAGTTAAAATATTTTGGAGCTCTTGTTCCTGTTTTTTATAATCATTAAATCCTGGAACCGACTGAGGTAATCCTTCAAAAATAATAGATGCGCCCGCTTTTTTAAGTTCAAGGAGTTTTTGCAAGGTGGCAAGAGGCATTTTTTTACAAGATGGAACAATAAGTGATTTAAAACTACCCCCGGGTAAAACAATTTTCCCACCTATAACGCTGGCATCTGCTATAAAATTATCAGAAATAAAATCTACGCCATATCCTTTTTTCATTAAACTTTTGGTAGTATCATAAAACGAGGTATTGTATAACCATTCTGATAAAGAATGTATTTTGAACTGAAAGAATAAAGTACCTTTTTGATATTTGTCCCATGTATCAAAAATAGGCCAGTATAAAAGGATTTCATTATCAGATTTTCCTTGTTGCAATAACGACTGGCAATTGGATATATAAGAGAAAAGAGCAGGGGCGTCCTGCCAAATACTATTATTGGCATTAAAATTTACAGAAGCATAAAATTGCCATCCTGGCCATGCAGCTCTCTGTGGAGAATACGTCGACCCGTGAAGAAAAACATGATTCACTCCGTTTAGCATTAAATCTTCAACCTCAGGTTTACATTGTGATAATGCTGTTTTAAAATGCTCTCTCAGCCAGGTAAAAGTCTCTGATGAAACTAAATTTTTACCTGATATATGAGCTGCAGATGAAGAGAATTTGAGCATTACCGGATCAGCATCGCCTTCGCGGATATCCTCTTTCTCACGTCTGAAACCCGGAATATCAAAGGGCATCGAGCCAAAAGTTTCACACTCGGGAATATCTGCCGAGGCATATAAATCGATCAGGTTTCCCGGAGATCCGTGGGCCTGAAGTTTGGTTTTAAAGTTTTTAGAATGCGCCCATGCAGTCCAAGACTTATCAAATTTACTCAGTAATAAATCACCAATGGTCTCTCTGTAATCACTTCTGATTCGGTTAGCCACTTCATTATCGGTTTCACTTAGTAAAACAGGTAACTCTTTTTTAAGATCATAACCACGAAGGGCTTTAAATTCTTCGAAAAAATTAGGGGTAAAGTCAGTTCCGTATACCTCAAAACTATCATTAAAAATGGCTCTTATTTTTCCTTCACGACCTTTAAAAGCGGTATTAAAAGGAACCACGTAAGCACTTAGTGCTTCCTTGGAATAATGGTCTAAAGTATAGCCGCTGCCTGCAGGGGCGGCCCTTTTTACCTCTTGCCCTGTTTTTCCGCTAAAAACAGCGTAAATAGTATAATCTTTTTTAGTGGCTTTCCAGTTTAGTTTATTAGGTTCTGATGGGTTGGATAAAGCAACAGGATTCCCTTCGATACCTTTATCCTTGGTATTTACTTTATTCTTTTTTAACTGATCCGTTAAGTTGATGTACGTGCCATCACTTGCGTAGGCAACAACATATAAAAGTTCTGCTGGCAATTTTTCTTTGGTGCTCGAAACGGTAATATTTTTATTGAAAGTTTCATTTCTCTTAAGGGGATATTTCTCTACAATTAGCTTTGTTGCAGCATAAGGCAAGGTAACATGTGAGCCTCCGTAAGGCCAGCCTGTTCCTAGGACCATATCAACCTGCATATGAAGACTATCGGCAATATGAATCGTGTAATCTAACATGTCCATCCATTTTGGAGACAGATAATCAATAAAATTGTTTTCTTCTCCTTTTACACCGTATATGGGGGTAATTTCCACACCGCCAATTCCGGCCTTATAAAAGTCTATCAGGCTCTTTTTCAGGTTGGGTTTATCCACAGCGCTTCCCATCCACCACCATCGCGCCCAAGGCTGATTGATGTTTGTGGATTCTGGCCAGGGAGAAGTGGAGGTTTCTTGCGCAAAAGCGCTAAGAGCGCCGCAAAACAATAAGGCAATAAAGAGGTTGGATTGGGTTAGTTTCATTATTTACTCAAAAGTTTTAGTGGTTACTAAATTAATCACTTCACAGCATTAAAAAATTATGTCGGGATAATTTTTTAGTAGCAGCAATGAAGTAAAAGTATTAGTAAGGTATCAAAAGGCTATCCTGTAGCATCCTGTTTTTGATAATTATATTCAAAAAACGGAATGTTTAATCAATGCAGTTACTTGTTTTATAATTCTTTGTTTTTTGTAAAAATAATTATGAAATGCTAAAAAATGTTTTAATTAATTTTTTGATATGATATTTGATAATCTTTCAATTATTTTAAAGATTGTAAATCAACCAGTTGTGAGATTTTTGTCTTAAAATAAATATAAATTTCCTATAAAGCATTGAAATCTAACAGGATACTACAGGATGCCACGGAAATAAGTTCTGGATAAATTTGAAAAACTATTAAACTAACCAAAATTTAACTTTTATGAAAAATAAGCTTAATCTTTTGCTGATTATGACCCTCTTTGCTTTATTGCACGGATCGGTTTATGGGCAAGAAAAAACGGTTACAGGAACAGTTACTGACCCTTCTAAACTCTCCATTCCGGGAGTCAACGTAATTGTTAAGGGAACCAACAGGGGAGCCAGTACTGATTTTGATGGAAAGTTCACCATAAAAGCATCCCAGGGAGAAACTTTGGTTTTTTCCTTCGTGGGATTTTTGAAAAAAGAACTAAAAGTAGGTACTTCAACTACTTATAATGTTTCTTTGGATGCAGAAAGCGCTAACTTAAATGAAGTGGTAGTGATAGGCTACGGAACCCAGAAGAAAAAATTAACTACGGGGGCCATTTCAGGAATCAAAACAGAAAATTTTACAGAACGACCTATCTCGAGAATCGATCAGGGTTTAATTGGTCAGGTAGCCGGTGTGCGCGTCAAGCAAACAACAGGATTACCAGGTCAGCCTTTTAGTATAGAAATCAGGGGATCAGGATCCATTACGGCAGGAAACGAGCCTTTGTATGTGGTGGATGGATTTCCTATTTATACCGAAGGATCCAATAGCAACGGGGGATTCTCAAGCGGAAGCCCGTTGGATAACATGAACCCAAATGATGTAGAATCGATCGAAGTATTAAAAGATGCCGCGGCAGCTTCTATTTATGGATCAAGAGCTTCAAACGGAGTGGTGTTGATTACCACTAAAAAAGGTAAAAAGGGAAAAACTAAATTTACCTTTAATATGTATGGCGGTGTAAACAAAGAGGCCAACAGAGTAGATATGTTGTCTGCTCAGGGATGGATTGACAGGGCGAAAACCATGATTGATTCCCAGTGGGTAGGATCAGGAATTGCGGGAGCTTCTGCAAGCCAGAACAATGCCGAGAGAATTGCAGCTTATAACGCAAAAAATCCAACTGCGCCTCTTACAACTGCCAACACAAGGTATTATTCCTATTTGTATGATGAGAGATGGGATATTCCCGGACATCCTGGACTTGATTATATCGACTGGCAAGATAAAGTTTTCCGCACAGGAGAATTCAATAACTATCAATTATCGGCCTCGGGAGCTACAGATGTGGTGAATTATTATGTGTCTGCCAATTATCAAAAAAATACAGGATATATTGTGGGAACTGATTACACCTTGTTTTCTGCCAGAGCCAACGTAGATTTTAAATTATCAGAAAATTTTAAAACAGGAATAAACATTGCCCCTTCCTATTCGATCAAAAATGATCCGGGAGTAGAAGGAAAAGACAATACCTTATTTAAGGCCCTTACGGCAACTCCGGTTTTTGAAAGCGCCTCTAATGCGGCAGGAGAAAAATACACCACAAGATATGCCTGGGGAAGCAGCACCACAAATATGCTAAACGCACTGGCCAGAACAGGAAAAAACTCCATGTACAGAACTTTGATCTCTACCTATGCAAGTTATCAGTTTGCAAAAGGATTTACATGGAAAACAACATTGAATTTTGATAACTCAGACAATACAACAGAGAGTTATACACCCAACGATGTTCAGGCAAGTATTAGAGGAGCTTATAACACGTACAGAAGACAAAATTTAGTAAATGAAAATACCCTGAACTGGGATAAATCATTCGGAAATCATAACCTCAATGTGCTTTTAGGACAGTCTTTTAGTTCCTATGAAATCATGAGGTCCAACTTATCTTCTGGAGCATTATATAACAGCTCAACTGTAGAAACATTGCCAACAGGATCATTAGGATCTACAAATGCAGAAAAAAGTACATTACTATCTTATTTCGCAAGGCTGCAATACAATTACAAAGAAAAATACATCTTATCTGCAAGTGTAAGACGTGATGGTTCTTCAAAATTTGGATCAGACAAACAGTGGGGAGTTTTTCCTTCGTTATCATTAGCATGGAGAGTAAAACAGGAAGCGTTTATGCAAAATATCGACTGGCTTAGTGATTTAAAACTAAGAGCCAGTGGAGGTCTTAACGGAAGTAATAATATTGGCAGCTATGCTTCTTATGCAACACTGGCTACTTATAATTATTCTATTGGCGGAGCTGCTGCAATAGGACAAGGAGCATCATCAATAGCCAACCCTTCATTGCACTGGGAAGAATCAAGAAGTGTCGATTTCGGATTGGATTTTGGGATATTAAAAAACAGAGTTACAGGTACATTTGAGACCTACAGAAAAAATAATAGTGAATTACTTTTAAGAGTACCTATCGTTGGGGCGACCGGATTTACAAGTTACCTGACCAATGTGGGAGAAGTACAAAATCAGGGGTGGGAATTTGAACTAAGTTCTTTAAATGTGAAAACACCAAGTTTCGAATGGAGAACATCAGC
The DNA here is from genome assembly GCF_015350725.1 of Flavobacterium sp. CSZ. Classification (NCBI taxonomy): domain Bacteria; kingdom Pseudomonadati; phylum Bacteroidota; class Flavobacteriia; order Flavobacteriales; family Flavobacteriaceae; genus Flavobacterium; species Flavobacterium sp. CSZ. The sequence continues at coordinate 14,485 of NZ_JADKPQ010000027.1, read as the reverse complement.
CAATTTAAGTCATAACGAAAATAAAGTATTGGCATTAGGCCCGGGTCAGAGTAAAATTGAAATTAGCAATGCCTACGATGGAGGAGTTCCCTTTGTAAAATTAGAAGTTGGAAAACCCATGTACACCATATTTGGATTACAACAAAACGGAGTAGTGACACAAGCTGATATCGACGCGGGAGGAACTACAATTGGAGGAAACAAACTGGTTCTGGGAGATCCAAGATATATTGATCAGAATGGAGATAAAAAAATCAATGCAGATGACCGTGTAGATTTAGGGAATCCAACTCCAAAATATACCTGGGGAATTACCAATACCTTCAAGTATAAAGATATTGATCTAAACATACTGGTTCAGGGACAAAACGGAGGAACAGTTTATGGACTCACAGGAAGAGCAATTGACCGTACCGGAATGGGATCAGTTGAAAACTCATTAAATGTAGATCCATCGGTGAGAGGAAACTGGAGAACCTCTTTTGGATATCAGGCCAATTCAGACTGGTTATACAAATCAGATTATGTGAGTGTTAGAAATATTACCATTGGATATAACCTCAGACAAGCCATAAAAGGACTCAGCAGAATCGATAATATGAGATTGTATGTAACAGGAGAAAACTGGTTCTATTGGAACAAATATAAAGTAGGTTTTAATCCTGAAGCGGTAAATACCTCAGGAAGTTCCAATAGCGATTTTTCTGTACCGGTAGATTATGGAGGAGCTCCTTTGGCAAAATCTTTAGTGATAGGACTTAACATTAATTTTAATTAAAATAAAATGAAAAAATATATTTATTTACTAACAATTGTATTGGCAATGACATCCTGCACCGATGAATTGGATCAATTGCCATTATCACAGGGAACAATTGAGAATTTCTATGCTACACCTGGGGATTTTGTTCAGGCTAGAAATGCAACCTATTCTGTAGCTTTTCACGGAATGGGAACCTACGGTTATGCCAACAGGGTTTTGAATTTAAGTGAAGTAAGATCAGATAATTTGCTGGCAACCACTCAGGCTTCAAGAGATTGGGAAGGAATCAATAGTTTCTACACCTCGATAAGTTCGAACACTTACGTGAAAGAAGCCTATTTGAGTAATTATAATGCCATTAATAAAGCCAATCAGTTACTGGAGAAAATCGCTGAAAAAGGAGATCAGATTTTTACCAATCCGGCTGAGAAAGCCTCCATGATTGCCGAGGCGCGTTTTCTTAGAGCATTCTGTTATTTTGATTTAGTAAGATGGTTTGGAAGGGTTCCTTTAATGGAAAAAACAATGACGGCTACCGAAGCTGCAAAAATACCAAGAACCCCGGTGGTAGATGTTTATAAACTGATCATTTCAGATCTTGAACAAGCCATTGCGGATCTTGCTCCCTCATACGATGCAGCCAATTTTGGCCGCGTTACTAAATATGGAGCAAAGGCATTATTAGGTTTAGTGTACATGACCCGCTCAAGCCCAACTTATAATATTGATGGGGCTACACTTGGCTTAAACGAATGGGACAAAGCCTACCAACAGTTAAACGATATTAAGCTAAGTGGTTTATATGTCTTTAATACAGATTACGAATCTATTTTTAAAGTAGAAGGAATTACCAATAAAGAAAATGTATTGACGATTCCTTATACTCAAAGTTTGCCACTTGCCGTAGGAGGTAATTTCATGGTGGAGTTAGGTTACGAGCCTTATTTTGCCTCATTAAATTTATCAGCGCAGGGAGCTCTGGAAGCAAAACCAATTTCAACTGGTTTTTTGAATTTATTTGAAGCAACAGACAAAAGAAAAATATATGGTATTGCCACCAGTTATACTGTTGCAACGGGAACCTATAAAGGAAGTTATACGCTGCCGGTTTTCAAAAAATACATCGATGCTGCCAGATACGGAAACGGTCGTGAAGACTGGGGTGTTGATTTTATGGTAACACGTTACACCGATGTACTGATGCTGATGGCCGAGTGTACGCTTCACGGTGGCGGGGGGTCGCAGGCAGAAGTAGATGATATTGTAAATAAAGTAAGAACAAGAGCAGGTGTTGCGGCAAATGCATCTAATATTAAACTCGATGAATTGTTTACAGAAAGAAGAAAAGAATTCTTCTCAGAAGGAACAAGATGGTTTGACCTTATAAGATCAGGAAAAGCAGTAACTACTATGAACGCCTGGAAAGCGGCAGAAGATACTGAAGGAAAAATTAGAACAATCGAAAACAACTCGTTGTTATATCCAATTCCTCTATCAGAGATCTTAGCAGTTCCTGGCCTTTATGATCAAAATCCGGGTTACGATTAATATTTTGATTTTTTTTATTTTTGTTTTTTAGAACAAAGCTGTCTTTTTCAGACAGCTTTTTTTTAGCTTTAAAATTCAAAATAAACAGGAAAGCACAGGATACCTTTACCGTTTAAGTGTTTTAAATTTAAAGTTTTAGTATTTAAAAATATTCCAATGATGCATTTCAAAAGACTTCTGTTAATTCTACTGGTTTTTAGTACAAAATACTGCGTATGGGCACAGGTTAAACTTCCAGCTTTAGTGGCTGATAATATGGTATTGCAGCAAAATGCAAAAGTTAATTTATGGGGATGGGCAGCCCCAAGGGAAAAAATAACAATTCATTTAGGGTGGACAAACTCCCCGGTGGCTATTACCGCAGATGTCAATGGAAACTGGAAAACAGCAGTTGACACGCCCAATGGAAGTGACAAGGCCTACGATATTTTGATCAATGCATCAAATACTATCTCTTTAAGAAATATTCTAATTGGCGAAGTCTGGCTTTGTTCGGGTCAGTCCAATATGTTTTTTCCTGTGGGAAGAGAAGATAAAACCTGGAAAACCGGAGTTAAAAATTACCAAGAAGAAGTTAAAAACGCCTCTTTCCCTAATATTAGATTCTTTACCGTGGCGGTTAATGCTGCGCAAACACCGCTTGAAGATGTTAGTGGAAGCTGGAAAGTGTGTACGCCTGAAAGTATTCAGACATTCTCTGCCGTAGCCTATTTCTTTGGCAGGGATTTATATCAAAAACTAAATGTACCCATCGGATTAATCTCGACGTCCTGGGGAGGAACAAAAGCAGAAGCCTGGACCGCTCAGAGTGTCTTAGAAGGGGATGTTGCCTTTTTACCGATTTTACAGGAAGATGCAAAAAATGAAAAAGTATATCAGGAAAAACTCGAAGCCTATTACTTAGGTCTTACCAACGAGCGAATTGCAGCTGCTGCAAATGCCGAGAAAGCACAATTAAAAAAGCCTAAAAAAGAAGCCAACAAAACCTCGTATGTCCTCTACAATGCCATGCTTCACCCTCTGGTAAATTATACTATAAAAGGCGCTATCTGGTATCAGGGAGAGAGCAATTCAGCAAAAGCCTATTTGTACCGGTCTTTATTTCCGGCAATGGTAAAGAGCTGGAGAGAAGAATGGAAACAGGGTGATTTCCCTTTTTATTATGTACAAATTACACCTCACAAAGGACAAAATCCCGAAATACGCGAAGCACAATTAATGTCTTTAAAAACAATTCCAAATACAGGAATGGTCGTGACAACAGATCTTGGAGATGCCAATAACATTCACCCAATAGACAAACAAACCGTGGGTTATAGACTGGCTTTAATTGCCCGTGCGAAAACGTATGGAGAAAATAAACTGGTGTATTCAGGACCTATTTTTAACCATATGAAAATTAAAAAACAAAAAGCACAATTGTTTTTTGATTACGCAGAATCGGGTTTAAAACAAAATGGAGAAGTGCTGAAAGAATTCGAAATATCAGGAAACGATCAGGTTTTTTATCCGGCTGATGCCAAAATTGAAGGAAAAACAATTGTAGTTTCCTCTTCAAAAGTAAAAGAGCCTCTTGCCGTTCGTTTTGCATGGAAAGCCATACCGGAGCCTAATTTATTCAATAACGAAAATTTACCCGCGTCACCTTTTAGAACAGATGATTGGGAAATTAATTCGCAGAAAAATTAAGAATATAAAATGAATAGAAGACAATTTATAATCGGAAATTCTCTCGCTGCGATGGCGCTGTGTCTTCCATTTTCAGCGAAAGCCATTACTTTATGGGATGATCCAAAGCTTTCTGATTTCGAGAAAAGACTTCGGCCAGTGGGACGCGCTTTAGAATTCGAGGATTATTATGTTTGGTGCAACAGCCCAATTGAAGGTCCCGATGGTAAAATTCACGTGTTTTTTTCCAGATGGCCCAAAGCAAAAGGAATGAGCGGATGGATCAACAGCTCTGAAATTGCTCATGCAGTTGCCCAGAATCCTGAAGGTCCGTATGAATATGTCAGCACTATATTAGCGCCCCGAGGCGAAGGTTTTTGGGATGCAACAACCTGTCATAATCCAAGTATTCATTTTGTAGAGGGAAAATATGCGCTTTTTTTCATGGGAAATTCCAACGGAAAAATGAATACAAAACGCATTGGACTGGCCACTTCCGATTCTCTTTTCGGACCCTGGCAAAGACCCGATGAGCCATTATTACTTCCGGGAAAAGAAGGCCAGTGGGATGATCTTTTAACTACAAATCCTTCGTTTTTAAAACATCCAAACGGTGAATATTGGCTTTATTATAAATCATTGGATACAGAAAATTACGAGCATCCAAAATTTCCGGTAAAAGGCAATAGAAAATACGGACTGGCGATAGCTAAATCCCTTGAAGGACCTTATAAAAAATACGAACACAATCCGGTTATTGATTTCTCTAAACTGGGAGATAATAAACAATGCGAGGATGCCTTTGTTTGGTATGAAAATAAGAAATTCAAAATGCTGGCAAGAGATATGGGCGTTTTCGGGATCGATTACGGATTGTACATGGATTCTGAGGACGGAAAGAATTGGAGTGATCCGCAAATTGCCTATCAGCCCTTAAACAAATATATCAATCAGCCCCAGGCGCCTAAGCATTTAAATCGGTATGGTAGGGTAGAGCGTCCCCAGTTGTTGTTTCAAAACGGAAAAGCGACTTATTTATTTACCGCTTCGCAAGGAGGAAAATACCAGACCGCTTCGGCATTCATTTTTAAAATAGTTTAAAAGGTGCTGATTTACAAGGAACAAAGTGGCAAAGGTAAAAAGGGTCAAAGCTATGTGAATTGAAACAAGTGAAACGCCTTTTTGAGACAATTTAAAACTTATGTATCTATGTGTTTAAACAATTACGCCCAACAAAAAAATAAAAATCATTAGAAAAAATGGAAAATAATACAACAGTGAGAAATGCTTTTACCATGCAATTAAAACCGGGTTTTCAGGCCGAGTATAAATTGCGTCATGATGCAATCTGGCCTGAATTACAAACCTTACTTTCAGAAAGCGGAATTCAGGATTACAGTATTTTTTTAGACGAGGAAACCTTAACGCTTTTTGCTGTTCAGAAACTCAGTAAAGATTTCGATACGAATTTTTTGCCCAATCATCCCCTTGTAAAGAAATGGTGGAGCTATATGGGAGATATAATGGAAACAAATGCAGATAATTCGCCAAAAACCATTGTGCTTAAAGAGGTTTTTCATTTGGATTAAATGAGTAAATTGTCATTAAATAAAAACAAAAAAGAATGAAAAATACTGTAAAATTATACACCCCTATTGCATTATCAGTATTGATTTTTGCCAGTTGTAATGCACAGAAAAAATCAAACACAAATACCATTGTTTTAAAAAATACTTCTAATATAGAGGTGCCTCAAAAAGCTATTTCGATAAAAAGAAACCAACTTTCCCTAAATAACCCAACAGGAACGTATCCTGTTTTAATTTATAAAAACGATACAATTCCAGCGCAGGTTAACGATTTGGATGCAGATGGAAAATGGGATGAATTATTTATCGTTACTGATTTTTCACCAAAACAAGTTAAAACAGCCACCTTAAGCTGGTCTGATACAGATCCAAAATTTACAATAAAAACAAGTGTAAGATTCGGAAAGAGAGAAGCCAAGAACCTGCCTGTTCATCCGGCAAGAGATGAAGTCTTGATGGCCACTGAGGTACATAAAAAATTAGGATATCAAAAATACCAAACCGATGGCCCATCTTGGGAAAATGATAAAGTAGGCTTCAGGCATTATTTGGATGGAAGAAATTCAAAAGATGTTTTCGGAAAAAAAATACCTGCCATTACTCCTGAAGATGTTGGTATAAACAGCAAAGGTGCTGTTGAAGACAATTATCACGTGATGCATGATTGGGGAAGAGATATTTTTCCTGTCGGAAATTCAGCCGGACTTGGGGGGTTTGCTTTACTGATCGATAATAAAATTAACAGACTTGGAATTATTGGAAGCGATACCATAAACAATATCGAAAAAACAACATTCAAAATCGTAAGTGAAGGTCCGGTAAATTCGATTTTAAGTTATAACTATCAAAATTGGGAAGCTTCAGGAAATAAATATCAGGCACAGGAAACTACATCGATTTGGCCTGGAATGTACGGTTATAAAAACACTATTTCGGTTAATGGCTTAAAAGGAAAAGAAACACTTGTAATTGCATACTCGAATTTAAACAATCAAAACCCTTTGCAGATAATTGATGCCGGAGATTTTGTATGTTTCATATTGCATGATAAACTGACCTACGAACGCCAATGGATTTTAGGAACTGCTGTAATTGTGCCAAAATCGGTTTATAAAGGTTACATCGAAGCGCCTAAAACAGGAAAGTTAACAGATTCTTATTTGATAAAACTTTCTGCAAAAAACAATCAACAAGTGAGTTATTACCCAATAGCGGGCTGGGAATTAAGCGCAGATAGTAATTTTAAAGATTCGAAGTATTTTACCAATTACGTCACGACTTTAGCCAAGCAGCTTTCGGCTAAAATTAAGGTTGAGGTGAAGTAAGATAACTACACGATTAGATAAAATATTATTATGAAGACTAATAGTGGGATTGGCTCCTAAAAAAACAACTAACACTAACACTAACACATAACCAAAATGAAAAATATTTTTAAAATTTTAATCTGTATGATCGGTTTTTCGCAGAGTTCCTTTGCACAGAATTATGCCAATGATACATTTCCGGATGGAAGCGAAATCACCAATTGGTTTAAGGATTATTCTAAAATTCAGCTAAAAGATCTTGGCAAAAAATATACTATTACAGATTTTGGAGTAGGAAAGGACAGTACCAAAATTCAAACAATTGCTATTCAGAAAGTAATTGATAGAGCTGCTGCAAATGGTGGCGGAGTTATTGTAATTCCAAAAGGAGTTTACTTAAGCGGCGCGTTGTTTTTTAAACCTAAAACTACATTATACGTTTCTGAAGGCGGAGTGTTGAAAGGTTCTGATAATATCGACGATTTCCCAATAATGCCATCGAGAATGGAAGGTCAAAATCTGGATTATTTCCCCGCTTTGGTCAATGCATACGGAGTCGATAATTTTTCGATTTCAGGAAAAGGAACCATTAACGGAAACGGAAAAAAGTATTGGGATGCTTTTTGGGCGCGACGCAAAGAGAATCCTAAATGCACCAATCTCGAAGTTTCAAGACCGCGATTGGTTTTTATATGGAACTCCAATAACGTGCAGTTTCAGGATGTGAGACTAATTAATTCTGGTTTCTGGACGAATCATTTTTATAAATGTAATAATGTAAAACTGCTTGATCTTTATATTTTTTCTCCTCACATTACCTCAAAAGCGCCAAGTACAGATGCGATCGATATTGATATTTGCACTAACTTTTTGGTAAAAGGTTGTTATTTGTCTGTTAATGACGATGCAATTGCCTTAAAAGGAGGAAAAGGACCTTATGCAGATCAGGATAAAAACAACGGACCCAATGCCAATATTATCATCGAAGATTGCAATTTTGGATTCTGTCATTCGGCGCTAACAAACGGAAGCGAATCTATTCATAACAAAAACGTAATTATGCGTAATTGTAAAATAGACGGAGCTTCGAGATTATTATGGCTCAAAATGAGACCTGATACACCACAACGATATGAATATATTAGAGTAGAAGATATTAAGGGAGAAGCCAAAACCTGTCTGGCTGTTTTTGCGTGGAAACAATTTTTTGACTTAAAAGGACGCCCTGATGTTCCGTTGTCGTATGCAGACCATGTTACTTTAAAAAATATCGATCTTAAGTGTGATACTTTTTACGGAGTAGAAAATGATCCAAATGTTCGTTTATCCAATTTTACATTTGAGAATTTTAACATCCAGGCAACCAAAACCGACATTGATAAAAGCATAATAAATGGGGTGAATTTTAAAAATGTTTACCTGAATAAACAGCTAGTGGAGTAATTTTTCCTCAAATTCTCATCTTATTTCAGGTTGTTTATTGCCTAAAAGTTAAAATTTGAGACTGTTTTTTAAGATTTGGAGAAAAAAAATAAAATTATTTTCAACGGGTTTTTACACGTCGTGTAAGCCTCTGTTTTTAGAGTTGGATAAATAAGTGATTGATTAGTAGTTGTTTGGTTCTTCTGGGCTTCACGAAAAAAAGTGAAGTAAATTTAATGTTAACCCGAAGCCTGAAAAACACTGATAATTTTAACGTGAAATATGTTGTAACTATCAATCAAACTTTTATTTTTGCGGCTTAATTTAATCATTATAAGCATGAAAGATCTATTAGTAAAAATCAACGCCGAAATTGACACATTTAGAGCAGAAGCTGAATCTTTAACAGAAAAAGGTGTTAAAGCTGCTGGACCAAGAGCTCGTAAAGCTACTTTAGAAATCGAAAAACTTTTAAAAGAGTTTAGAAAAGTTTCTATCGAAGAATCAAAAAAATAATATTTTTATTCAAAATAAAACCTCGTTTAAGCAATTAAACGAGGTTTTTTTATGGGAAAAATTTGACTTTAGAAGTTAGATGTTAGAAGTTATGAATGAATTAAAATTGTCACGCAACCCATAACTCAAAATTCAAAATTCATAACACATAATCCCTAAGTGCACAGTCTTTTAATTTTTTAATGCTTTCCGCTACGGTCAATGCATTGAGATTAGCGCCTTCTGCGCCAGTGTGCGTATGATCTTTTGGGAAAAAGGCTTTTACTTTTTCTTTGCCTAAAGCTTCATATTTAAGCGCAACTATTTCATTTAAATCGATATAAAAGACATTTTCCTTTTCAGCAGCTTCTTTCGACCAATTTCCGTATGTATCATTTCTTCTTTCTACTTTATCGTTTGGCCATTCATTTCTTGGCGTTTGGCTTAAAACAATAGGTATAGCACCTTTTTCTTTGGCTTCGCGAATAAATTTGGTCATGTACCATCCAAAAGTATGTACAGTTTCTTTAGAGCCATCTGTAAGGGTAACTTCTTGTGTTTCATCGCCATTTCCTTTAAGGGAACCTCTAAATTTTTCCTTATCAATAGCCCCGGCATCATTATGCCCAAACTGAATTAGTATATAATCTCCGGGTTGTAACTCATTTTTAACTTCATTCCAAAGGCCTTCATGATCATAAGTTCGGGTACTTCTGCCGCCTCTGGCTTTGTTAATGACTTCAATTCTGGTTGTATCACAATACGTGGGGAACGGAACTCCCCAGCCTACAGCATTTTGATCGCCATTATTGTTGGCCATTGTAGAATCTCCAATTAAATACACTTTCCTTTTGGCAGGAAGCACAATTTTTGGGTTTTTTAAAATATAATTTTTCAAAGAGTTTTTGCTTTCTTTTAATTGATCAATAATTACCGAAGCAGAAAGCACCGCACCTTTTGCTGAGGTATGCGTATGGTCTTTTTTATAAAAGTAAGTTCCCGTCACTTTTTGTTCGCCCAACTTTTCCATTTCCAGGGCCATTTTATCATTCAAATCGATAAAAGTCACTTTCTCTTTCTCAGCGATTTGTTTGGCCCATAAACCGTATGATTTATTGTTGCGCGGCACTTTCCCTTCTTTCCAGTCGTTTCTCGGAATCGGAGAGCAAACAATCGGAATCGCCCCTTTTGATTTTGCCTCACGAATCACCTTTTGAATGTACCAGCCGTAGCTGTGAACAATTTCATGTTTTTTAGTAAGGATATTATCAATTTCCTGAGTTTGGTTTCCGATTCCTTTGATCGTTCCTCGGGCGCGAAGACTATCGTTTAAAGGCCCATCATCATTATGCCCAAACTGAATCAGGACATAATCTCCTTTTTTGAGTTTATTTAAAACCGCAATCCACAAACCTTTATCCTGAAAAGTTCTGCTGCTTGTACCGCCCAAAGCATGATTTTCGATATTGAGTTTTGTGGTATCTAAAAATTGCCCAATATAATCGCCCCATCCCCAAAGTCCGCCGGAACCATCGCCTTTACCATTTTTTACAGTCGAATCGCCAACCATAAAAACAGTTGGTTTATTTTCTTGTTTTAGTGTGAAATTGAAAAAAAGGAAAGCCAGAGATAACAGGGCTAATAGTTTAATTGATTTCATGAAATAGGTATTTTGTTTAAAGTAATATTTAGCACATTTTAATAATCTAAACTCAAAAAAGTAAACCAGTCTCCAACCTTCGCTGTCAATGAAGTTTTTAATTTCAATCGACTCGTTTCATCTGCGTACTTTTTTCGCAATCCCTTAGCGAGCTCAAAGCAAAGCGAAAAATAAAACCTTATGTCCCGAATCTTCGGGATTGCCTAGACCTTAGCGCTCTTTGTGGTAAAAGTCATTTACATTTTCATGCAGAGCGAAGCAAAAGCCATTATCAGGAAACCTGAAACCTGAAACTTTTTTATAGCATAGTTAATTTGATGATATTTCAAAACTAGTAGTTCTATTTTTATAAAGTATCCTGTACTATGATGTTAAAAAAAAAAGAGTATTCTAAATTATTATATTGCAAAATCAGGTAGGTACAGGATACTATACCACTAAAAAACAAAGAAATTGCATCGGCATTACCGAATTAATAAAATTAGAACCTATTAATTTTATTATCCGAATTTAAGGATAATTCATTTTTTACAACGCTATGGAAATTAAAAAACAATCTATTCAAATCCTGACAGCTTTATTTTTAATGTGTTCAATGATGATTTTTGCACAAGAGAATAAAACACCACGCAAAATACATTATGTGCCGCAGGGAAATAGTTTTGTTTTAAAAAATGGCACCCGAAAATTCAACAGAGCATTGTACGGCTCTAATACAGGATTTAGGGTAGAAACTGGCGATTTGCCTGAGTTTGCCATGTATATGCCGGGTATGGGAGGAAATTTTAAATTAGGTCTGGTAAAGGGAAATGAAAGCAAATGGATTACTGAAACTTCAAAAATTGATACACGATATGTTTTGGGCACGATGCATTATACTATTGAAGACCCGATTTTAGCAGACGGAAAACTATTTGTAGATGTGGCCGCCTTAAAAGAAAGTGAAGGCTTTATCGTGAAAGTATACGGTAAAAATGTATCTAAAAACATCAGCTTAATTTGGGCTTTTGGCGGAGCAACTGGAAAAAAGTTTAGCCGGGACGGGGATATTGGTGCTGATCCCGAATCGGTTTTTTATCTGCAGCCTGATTATTGTGTCAATAATAAATACACGATCAAAAAGCAATCATTTCTATTAGAATATGGCTCTGAAAGCAATAAACAAAAAACAGGAAACAATAAAAACCTTACCGGATTTTTCCCGGAATCTTTAACACATTTAGCCAATGCAAAGTCTCAGAAAACCCCATTAGAACTTTATAATTCAAATCCCGAATCACTGAGTCTCATTACAGGAAAAATAAAATCAATTAGTGAGAAAGGGGATTATTGGCTGTTTTTGGCAGAAGATTCTAAAACAAATTACAATCAGAAAAATATAGCACAACTTTACCAAAAGTCAGTTCAGCAAACACAGCTTTTGGCCAATAGAGTGAAGGTTTCAACTCCGGATCCTTATATCAATACTTTAGGAGCTGCGCTTGCCATCGCTGCCGACGCAATTTGGGAGAGTCCAGCTTATCTTCATGGTGCCATTGCCTGGAGAATGTATCTAAATGCCTGGCGAGGCGCTTATACAGCTGATCCTTTAGGCTGGCATGACAGGGCAAAAACACATTTTACCAGTTATAGCAATTCTCAGGTAACAAGTCCTGAGAGTGGCCCGATTGTATTAGATGAAGAACGAAATTTAGCCCGCCAAAAAGAAGAAATAGGAACATCGATGTTTAGCAGCGGGTATATTAGCCGAAGTCCAAACAAGAATAACGTGCCGCATCATTATGATATGAATCTGGTTTTTATAGATCAAATGCTCAGACACTTTAAATGGACGGGTGATACCGCATTCATAAAAGAAATGTGGCCAACCATTCAAAGACATTTAAACTGGGAAAAAAGAAATTTTGATCCTGATTCAGACGGATTATACGATGCTTATGCGTCAATTTGGGCCAGTGATGCTTTGCAATACAGCGGAGGTGGAGTCATTCATTCTTCGGCTTATAATTATTATGCCAATAAAACAGTGGCGCAAATTGCGAAGAAAATTCAACAAGATGAAAACCCGTTTACCAAAGAAGCAGATAAAATTTTAACAGCTACTAATAGCCAGCTTTGGGTGGCCAATAAAGGAATTTTTGCCGAATATAAAGATGCTTTAGGAAACAGATTATTGCACGATACGCCGGGAATCTGGAGTATTTACCACACCATCGATTCAGAATTATCGAATCCATTTGAGAGTTATCAAATGCTGGATTATGTCAACAATCAGATTCTGCACATTCCGATTTCGGCGGAAGGATTGGATAAAAAAGACCTATATGTCATTAGTACTACCAATTGGCAGCCTTATACATGGTCAACTAATAATGTGGCACTGGCCGAACAATTGCATACTTCTTTGGCGTTTTGGCAAGGTGGACAATCAGAAAAAGCCTTTACAATGTGGGAAAGCGCTCTGGTCGAGAGCATGTATTTAGGCGCTTCACCGGGTGGATTCGAGCAGCTTTTATATCAGGATGCCATGCGTGGGGAATTGTATCGCGATTTTGCGGACCCAATTGGTATGGCCTCAAGAACGCTAGTTGAAGGACTTTTCGGGATTCAGCCCGATGCTTTGGCTGAGGTTTTAACCATCAAACCCGGATTTCCTGAAAAATGGAATCGGGCTTCTTTAGCAATTCCGGATATTTCAATTGATTTTAAAAGAGAAAATAAGCAGGAAAAATACCAGATCAAAAACCATTTTTCGACTAAAATGAATTTAAATCTGGTTTTGAATTCGTCTTATGAAACTGTTGAAAGTATTACCGTTAATGGAAAATTAGTTTCCTGGAAATCGGTTCCCGATAACATAGGAGATCCTAAAATCAGTATAGAAATTCCGTATAATACCGTTTATGATATTACCATTAAATGGAAAGGAAATAGAATAGAAGATGTTCAGCCAAAAGAAAATTATGCTGTCAATGAAATATTAGATTTGAAGACTTCTCAGGCTAAAATTGTATCCATATACGATCCGCAATTCGTTTTAAGTGAAATTTCAAAAACGGAAAATTCGCTCAGGGCAAAAGTGAATTCGGCAGGTAAGAAACTCTTTTTTGTAGAATTGAAGCAAGGTGAATTATCTTGGTGGAAACCCATTCATGTAAATGTAAAAGAAGAAAATAAATTCAATAAAGAGAGTACAAACTGGGATCTGCCGTTGGATAGATCAGCAGGTGTAGAAACAATTCCGCTTACTTCATTTTTCAATTCAAAAGTGGTCGATATTTTCAATTATGAATATCTATCGCCAAGACCACAAACAGTTACTTTACAGCTGCCAAAACAAGGAATTGGAAATTGGTGTTATCCCAATATTTCGGTAAAAATAGATGATAAAGGTTTACGTGAAAAAGCAAAAGCAAATGGACAGATTACAACGCCAAACGGAATTCCGTTTCAAACGCCTTCTGATGAAAATCAAAAAAATATCATCTTCACCTCCATGTGGGATAATTTTCCTCAGAGTATCAATATTCCGCTAAACGGAAAAGCGTCACATGCGTATTTCATGCTGGCCGGAACGACAAACCCAATGCAAAGCCGAATCACAAACGGAGAAATAACCATTAATTATACTGATGGAACTTCGGAAATCCTGCCTTTAAAAAATCCTGAAAACTGGTGGCCAATCGAACAGGATTATTTCATTGATGGTTTAGCCTTTACAACTGGCGCGCCAAAACCACCAAGAGTTTATTTTAAAACAGGAGAAATTTCCAGAGATTTCAAAGATTTTAAAAGCATAAAAGGATTCACAAGTTATGGAGTCGATGGTGGGGCAGGAACGATTTTAGATTTACCATTAGATAAAAATAAGACATTAAAAAGCTTGACTTTAAAGACTATTGCCAATGATGTGGTGATTGGTTTGATGAGTGTGACGCTAATTAGAGAATGAGAAATGTAAACTTTGTCAAAGTTTTAAACTTTGACAAAGTTAGAGCATTAAACCTGAAACCTGAAACCTGAAACCTGAAAC
>NZ_JADKPQ010000026.1:0-83163 GCF_015350725.1 Flavobacterium sp. CSZ | reverse complement strand
TCCATCCTTGTAAAATGAAAAATTATTCATAATATTGGATTGGTTAGTTGAAACGATAGTGAGATTAGCTACGGTCCTCTATGTTAGTTTGGCGACGAGATAGAGGGCCATTTTTTATGCATTAAGTAAACGTCTTAATGGTCATAAAGAAGTTGTTTGTTTCTACATGAGTAAACGCATTAAAAGGTTAAACTTTTTATTGTCCTGCGAAACCATGTAAATAGAAGGTGCTAAGAATTTTAATGTGAGACCATAAAAAAGGCGTGGAACTCAGCTTATCGTATCAAAGGCACTGGCGGCGCCCTACCACAAATAAGTGAGCCCACGCCAATGGCGTGAGCATCTAACTTATCCTCTCGTGGTATTTAAAACGCCAGTTTTTTGATACGAGATTCAAAGCGAATGCTTCAAATTTTTATATGAAGAAACGCAAAATTAATAAATCAAATTTATTCTTCGCTACTAAGTAAAGAAATAAATAAAATCAAATATACAAAATTTATTTTGTAATCCAAGTGGTTTACAGAATATTGTGAAATTTTGTCAAAATTGCGGTATGGCAGAACTGAGTAAGGAAGATATTATATTTAAAAATAAAATTGCGCGAAGAATTAAAACTTTGCGCTTGCTAACAGGTTTAAATCAAACAAAATTTGCGGAAAAACATGATATTGAAAGACAGACAATAAGCAGATGGGAAAGTCAAAAAACGAAAAGAGGTGTAAGTATACACACTGTTAGAAAATTTTGTAAAATGATTAATATTAGCTTAAGTGATTTTTTTGATTCAAGTGAATTTAAAGATTAAGATTATTTAATATTAAAGAAAGATATAACTCTTACTATCTATTAATAAGATTATTTAAAAGACTTATAATTTTTTGTAATAAGGCTTCCTTTTTTCAATAAGGGGACTAATTAGGGATGTAATAAAAAACCGAATTAAGAATTAAATGATTAAGGGGAACTATATTTCAAGGGCTTTATTAATTTTGAGTTCTTCTATTTTAATTATTTCGAAACCGGAAAGTTTTAGATTTTTTTGCTTTTTGCTCAGGTTCATGAATTGTTGCTCTATTAGAAGTTTTTAATAAGCAATGTTCTTCAATTGATCTCAAACTATATTTTTCACCTAAAGCATTTTCATTAAAAACATTGTGTGTTTTATGATATTCTGAAGTATGCCTTGTTTGTTTTTTGTGAGAATAGTATTGATACCCGCTTTTTCCAATTGTATTGTAAAATCTGTTAACGATAGTTTTTTTGTTTTTAAGAATACTTTCTCGATGGAGTACTTAAGAGATGTTATATCTGATGATAGCCTTATTCTATTGCTTTCAAACTTTTTTTCTAAAAATTTCAAAGTTGGCTGTAAATAAAAATTGCTCGCCTTGATTGGAACCCCACCGTATTTCCTTTTTCATCCAGTATTCGATATAGCAGTCCTTTTGATGTAAACATTTTGGAATCTTCCTTTCCTGGGTCAGCCATAACATTATACTGTTTAAGTACTGCATTAAGCTCCTGAAGATTGCAATATTTATAAGTATTCAGAACCCTATTAAGCACATTGCTAATTGCTTTCATAGATGTTATTTCACCATATCTTACTTTAGAAGTTGGTATTGGATCTAAAGAAAATACTTCTTTATTTTTTCTACCCTCAGCTTTGACAAGTCCAAAAACTTTTTCTATTTCTTTTCTTGCTGGTTCTGATTTTTTTATAGCTAAATGATGTAAATCTATTCGTTTTCCATCCCGCTCAATATTATTAGTAATAATATGCAGATGCGGATGCCCGGCATCGTGATGCTGATATATTAAGTAGGGCTGTTTGCTAAATCCTATTTTTTCCATATAAGTATCTGTAATTTCAATTAAGACTTCTTTAGAGAGATTATCTAACGGATGAAAGTTTAAAGAAATATGAACAGTATTTCTTTTTGCATTTTCATTAAGTTTGGCGCGATTCAAAAAACGATTTAGTTTTAATGTGAAAGTTAGTTTTTCTAATTCTAATGGAAAATTTGCCGCCTTAATGCACTCGCCAGCCCCAGTTTTGACTTTGTTTTCATTATAACTAAGAATACTGGCTATCGAATGGCTTATTTTTATAATTGTAACCATTGTTCAGCAATTTTTTGAGTGTGGTTTCTGATTTCTTCTATTTTACTAAAGAGCATCTTTTTTTCAATATCGAGTATGGAAAGCTCTTGCTTAAATTCAAAGTAGGACTCTGCTGTATTGTTTTTTTTGGCTATTTGATTAATGTTTTTTCCAATAGCACTCAATTCATTGGTTAGCATGATTGTTTCTTCCATCAAATCATCTAAAGAACGATTTCGGTAAGTGGTTACAATTGGTTTGTTAAATAAATGTTTTCGAATGTAATCACTTATACCGCGGCATGTGCTTGCTGTGAATTTGTCTTTAAGTTGACTGTATTCTTCCATTGTAAATAGCACTGTTACATGGCGATTTCTGTTTGATTTTTCTTTTCTCATCATCTTTCATTTTCATTATTTTCAAACTCCTTTTCTTCTAGTGTGTCAACCACCGTGTTCTAAGATAATAACAAGATAAGCGGTTGTTAAACAATCGTTAATCTTGTCATACTAAAGAAACGAGATGATCTTTAAACGTAAAACTAAATTAAAATGAAGTTTTGACAATTCCTATCATGAGCATATTTTAGCTATGATAGCTCTAAAAAGTTAAATATAAATAGATATAAAAAAAAGAAAATAAAAATTGGATAAGTAGAGATCTGAAACGCTATAAGTCCCGAATTGGGACTTTCTTGATGAGCTAGAAAAAGACGTTAAGCATACTTTTGTGTCTGTGTCTAATAATTTGGTTTATTTTTATTCTTTAAAAAAGATTTAAATAAAAATAAACATTCCTAAAGATAAGTTTTCAGGTTACATTATAGAGTTTATTGTACTTGATTCTTATTTTTTTTCAGTAAATTGGATTAAACCATATGTCTTATCAATATAAACTTTTGAAAATTCTTGGCATTGACTTCTTGGCGACCTGTATTTTGTTCTAACATTGAAACTCTAATGTATTTTACTTTTGACATATTGGCTTGAATTCAATTTCGTATCAAATATAGTGTGTATTTTTAGGTTCTGAAAATTATACTCCTGAAAAACAGGTATTTATTTAGGGTAATTCTGTTATTTTCAATCATGACCTAAAATTATACATTAACCAAATTAATTTTCGTATAATTGCCTTCATAAGAAAAATCATTACTATGAATTATTGGGTAAATCAAGGCAAAACATATAAGGAAGAAAAAAAAGGAGGTTATTTATGGGCTCCCTTATCAGATATCAATGGCAAATCCGTTTTTCATTGGGAAACGATGAGTGAACTTGAAGTGAATGATATAGTTTTCAATTACTGTAAAGGCAATGTTTTTGGTTATAGCATAGTTATGTCTTTACCTTATCTGACTGAAAAACCAAATGAATTTAGTCAGGATTCGTACTGGCACGCAGATGGAAGAATGGTAGACGTTGAATATATCGATTTTGAAAAAAAAATATCATTAAAAGAATTATACGAAAGCATAAAAGACCTTCTTCCTTTAAAATATTCTCCAATAATAGGAAAATCAGTGACGGCTAATCAAGGGTACTTATATAAAATCAGTGATGAATGTGCTTTAGAAATTTTAAAAATAGCAAATGTAGATTCTAGAATAATCAACGAAGTTATTGATGCAAAAAATAATGGTACAGAAATTATAAACAATGTACCAGATATTACATCTAGAAAAGGACTTGTGAATTCAAGAGTTGGTCAAGGAGAATATAGAAGAAGACTACTTAAACGATGGAATAATAAATGTGCAATTACTGGTTGTAGTATAAAGGAAATACTTATTGCATCACATATT
Organism: Flavobacterium sp. CSZ; assembly: GCF_015350725.1. NCBI lineage: Bacteria > Pseudomonadati > Bacteroidota > Flavobacteriia > Flavobacteriales > Flavobacteriaceae > Flavobacterium > Flavobacterium sp. CSZ. The sequence goes on along the minus strand of NZ_JADKPQ010000026.1, from coordinate 79,253 downwards.
AAACCATGGAGAGAATCTGATGATTCAGAAAGATTAGATGTTGATAATGGCATTTTATTATCTCCAAAATATGATGCGTTATTTGATAAAAATTTGATTTCATTTACTAATGAAGGTAAAATAATTATATCAAAGAAAATAACATCTGAGACTCTAGGAGATTTAAAAATATCAGGTCAGGAAAAAATTGAGAATCTTACTGACGGCAATAAGAAGTACTTAGACCACCATCGAAAAAAGTTAGAATGCAAATTATAAATGTCGTTTGCGATCTTTTAGTAAACACTGAATGTACTTTTCTCGCTAGACGTAATAAATATAAAAATGATGCAGGGTTTTTGGGAATTTACAGGAGGAAAAGTTAAAAAAAATGAAAGCTACGAAGAAGCACTTGTTAGAGAATTTTTAGAATAACTTAATGTACATGTAAATATTAGAAAGTATTTCATGAACCTCGAAATTATTTTAGAAAATAAAAAAAAATATACTTCATTCTTAGTTAATTGACTTTGCAAATGAACCGAAATTTTCAACAGACAATGATTCATTAGCTCGCTTTAATAAAAATGAAATATTAAAAATTGAACCTATCAAAAGCAGATATACCATTCATTGAAAAACTAGTTATTGAAAAACTATTACAATAGTATGATCATACTAAAAATCATCATTAATAATTTCTCTTCTAGCAATAAAAAGCCCAATTATTTTTGCATCTGGAAACCTTTTAAGTAAAACATTTTTCATAGCAATATAGTGGCAGCCAGTTGTCAAAACATCATCAACTATCACTATAAATTCTCTCACATTATCCGTTAAGGTTTCATTAATTTCCAAAATACCTTCAAGTGCCCGAACATCTCTCTTTCCACTTACATGACATTCGACCGTATCAGTGGTTTGATTAACAAGTTCCCTTATATCAGCATTTTTTCCATTTAGGCCTAAATTTAGTACTTGAACAACCCTATCATCATAAAGAGTATTCGTTTTAGATTTTGATGGAGGAATAGGAACAAATGTAGAGTTATCTATACTTTTCTGACTTAAGCGACTTAATAAGCTAGCAATTTCTTTTATTGCCTCGCCTTTATACTTAAAATCAACTTTCCCTTTTCTATCTAATTTTTTTTTAAAATTAAGAATCAATTCATTTGTCTTGCTATAACTAAATCCTTTATCAGCTGTATATTCAAAGTAGTAAAAACATCTATCAACACCCAATCTCAAATAATGATGGTCATCTATAACCATTTCATCAATTAACAATAACTTACTCATCATAAATTATTTTGAATATCATCATAGGTTCTTACTCTAATAGCTCCTAACTTTTCAAACTTCTCTGGCCAACTAATTGTAGTTTTCTCAAAACAGCTTTGCAAAATAAATAATTTACGCCCTTGATTAAGTGCGGCTTTTGCCTGAATTAGAGTTCCTGATGTATCACTCGCTTCAATTATTATTGTAGCTTGAGTGATTGCAGACATAGTTTTGTTTCTTTCGGGAAAAAATAATTTATTGCCTACAAAAGTTTGATTCTCATATCTTACAAATGGAACTTGACTAATTAATAAATGATTTTTTGCTATAAATTCTTGAAGTGATTTATTTTGTTTAGGATAAAATACGTTGAGAGGAGTTCCAACAACAGCAATGGTCCTACCTTCGCATTTTAAAGCCGTAGTATGTGCTTGAGTATCTATACCTTCTGCTAATCCTGATACAATTGTAAAATTATCTTGTACTAGTAATTTAACAATTTGCGAAGTCCTTCTCAATCCTTCTTCAGAAGGCTTCCTAGAACCAACGATGGCAATTGAAGGGGAATTAATATAATCTAAATTACCACTATAATAAAGTACCTCAATTGGTTCAATTGCATCTCTTAACTTTATAGGATAATCAATCGTATTGTTGATTAATATATTAGTTTTAATATTCTCATTATTAAAAATAATATTTTTCAACAAGTCAGCATATTTATCTATTTTACTCCCATCAACAAATTGCGATGGTAAAGCATATGGGTTTTTTTTAAAAATTTCAGATAATTTTTTAAAACTTATACTCCTGTCTTCCCATAAAGCTTCATAAGCTGCCATTTCCCTAAATGGCGCTATCGATTCAAATAGTATATCGTCTTCTTGATTATTAAAATTTATCATAAACTGCGTATTTCATTTGTAAAAATATATATTTTTTTTCCAATTTAACTCAACCTATTATAAAATTATAAAACATTAAAGACCGTACAAATGTTGTGTTTTAAATCATAAAAAAATAATCATATTCTTTTTAAATAGTTACTCTCTTAGAATATTTATAAAACATTAATTTTATCTTTATACAAACTGAATTTTAACACATTCTATTTATTTAGCAACAGTTCAATTGATTACAAAATCTTGCATAATGATAAAAAATACTTTCATATATTTGATTTACTTAGAAAGAATGCTTAGTCCGTAGAGCTATTTTTTGAGTTTACTAAAGAACATTTTTCATGGTGAAAAATAAATAAAAATAAATTAATTGATTACGAAAGATTATAAAATGGCATTATTGGGATGTGTAATCACGATAATATCTAGTGGAATTTACGAATATATAAAAGAAAAACCAATTTTATCATCGTTTAAATTTTTATTCCAATGGATTTGGAATAATATTTTTGAGTTTGAAATTAAAATTTGTGAAATATTAATAATGCTTATTTTTATAGCTATAATTATAGTTTTCATAGAAAACAGCAACAACACTAAGAAACCTAAATCAAAAGCGGATTTTACCGATTATATTCGAGACAAAATTCAAGGAACTAAATTGAAATGGAATTGGGAGCATAACTTTTTTGAAGGAAAATGGGAAGTCTGCAAATATCACTCCTATTTGTAATAAATGCGGAAAAAGAATGCAATACGAATCTAATTGGGCTAACATAACATCAAAATGTCCCAGATGTGATAATCGACAAACTGGATTAAAAGACAAGGAAACCATGCAAGCATTAATAATTGACAATGTTCATCAGAACTTACATTTAGATAAAATAAAAACAGAATAAAAATCATAGTCAACTTCTAAAAAAATCAAATAAATAAAATCTTGGCAATGGAACAATCTGAATTCATGAAATATCGCAACTATAAATGTTGGGAAATAAAAACACAAGCGATTCCGATTGGGAAAAAGTAACTTTTGATGGACATGGTTATATAATTACGGATGATAAATCAAGATCTTATTCAGATGATGATTTATATAGAGATGAACGATTGCTATGGAATAGCATTAAGAATAATGATTTTTAATACATTAGAAATGGTAGATGGACAATTACTGGGTATTCCGGAGCAAAACTTTCACCGGAATAATCAGGAAGGCCTGAAAAATTGTTTTTTTTCTTTTCGTACAAAACCTGTGCCTGCTCTATTTCAGCACGCATTTTTAAATGATATTTTTTTCTCTGTAATTCCCTTTTTTTAACTACAAGTTTATCGTGAACTTCAATAAGATTTTCAGGGCAGACAAATAAAGGACTGCTGATATCTTTTTTGCAATGTAATCTCCCCGTATTTTATAATCCTCGATTTTGTAACTGTCTTTCAAGTATGTTTTTACTGACTTTCAGTTTTCTTTAATATGCTGTTCATGTGAAAGCAGATAATAGGACAGCAGAGAAGTCTGTGAAGATTTCAAAAGAGTTTCCGAAATAGAATCTTTTAAAAGACAATTAAAAAGTATCTGCGGAGCAGTAGTGTAAAACCTTATTTTAAATCCGTTTCTGTTTAAGATAGGAAGCACTTTCATGCATGGATAGAACTTATAAGGATTAATGTGGTATTTTGGAGAGCTCTGAAAATCCTTAGGACAAATTTCAAGGGGAGCATAATACTGCCATGCATCATATAAATTTGATTAAACTTTTGTACTACGCGACATTGTACGAACTCTGTTTGGATTTATCCAATGCTGCATGACCTCCTTGTGAAAGTAGGTTGGAGCAATATTCTTTTTCATTTGTTTTTGTGAGCAGATGGATATGCACCACCTGATAATCTTCACATAGATCCAAAACGACAGAGTATTCAATTTCCTTGAAATGCACCTGATTATATCCTTGCATTTTTAGTCTTTCCTTGCAGCTAGTACATCTGATATATTTCTAACAAGACTTAATTTTAGCCAATAGTTTCCATTGTACTACTTCAGGGGGAGGATTATTTTCATAATAGCGTTTTATTTCTTAGTGATTCATAGCGTAAAAGTAAGCAAAAGTTGAATGTTTGTCAAGATTGCAGCTGCTTTAAGACATTAGAGTTTCAATGTTTTTTACATGCTTTTCAGCAGGCTGGATATAAGCGAATTGCTATAAACTGAATTTAGCAATTACGTTTTAAAAACTCATTTTTAGTTTTATGTTTAAAAGGAAGGAAAAAAAGATACCAACGTTAAAAACACAAAATTAACTTTTGCAAACAAGCTTTCAAATTATATAAATGATGAAGAAATCAAAATAAAGCTGTTTAACGAGATATGAGCGAAGATAAAGCGAAGATAAAATATATACTTTCCTTATAAAAAGTAGACTTAAAATTGATTTTAGTCAAAAAAACTTTTTCTTATTTTATAAATAATTCAAGTAAAAATTTACTATTTGTACTTGAATTATTAGGTGAATCATTTAGTTTTCTAATGCATTTTTAATAGTTGGGTGATAAGATGTAATTGATAAGTTTATGCCTTCAGCACATCTTTTGAAATTAATCTTATTTTGATTATCTAATTCAATTTCTAAACTAATTCTAAACGCCAAATCGTCATTAATTTCTTCATCTGACATCCTTATTACACGCTTCATTACATACCATCTATTGTGGCTTCGACCAAGTTCAGCAGAAGCAATAACAGCTCTTGCTTTAATTTCAAGGTCGTCAGTCTTTTCACTTATTTTGCGTATATATCCAATTAAAACATCACAAAAGTCAAAAAGATAGCTGGTTTTAATAATCCAATCAAAGTAAATAAGGCTAAATTCATTAAATAATTCTTTATCTAATTCATGAAACTTATTTATGATATTATTATTTAATTCATATAATATAGGATGGACAAGATCTTCGTTTCTTTTTAAGAAAAAAATTAAATTCTCAAACTTATCAGCGTTAAGATTTTCTATGTCTTTTAGAGCTGTTATCCAGGCCTCTGTATCAGCTGTAGTTTTTATAGCAATATCTTTTGATAAAATATACAGCAATTTCTCTCTTAAGCTATTTATGTCCTTAAAGCGTTTTTCGGGATTGTTTCTTGTGCACATTGAAATTATGATTCCAATTTCTCCATCGCCTTTCAACTCAGAATATGGAACTCTTTTACCATCAGTGAAAATATCATGAAGAATTGCGCCAAAGGAATATATATCTGCGGAAGCTTTTACTCTTTTAAAATCTGTTGTTTGCTCTGGCGAACAATACATAGCTGTCCCAAATGCATTGTTACTTGTAGTAATTGATTGAGATAAAATTTCTTTGTCTTGAGAAATTAACCCAAAGTCAGCTAATTTCCACACCCCTTCATGTAAAAGTATATTCTGCGGTTTTAAATCTCTATGAACCAATCCCTTGCTGTGTATGAATTCTAGTGAATTTAATATATCAGATAATCCATCTGGTAATCGTGCTTCATTCTTACTGAGTATTATTTCCTCAGTAAAGACATTGTCGCAAATTGGCATTAAAAACCATGGTCTTTTAGAAGTTAAATCCTCAAATACAATTGGCACAAATAATTCTTCAGGTAATAATTTTTGGGTTTTAACTTCCCGAATAAATCTATTACGTAATTTATCATTAAGATCTGAGCCAGCTGGAAAAGAAAATGATGGATTAAATGTCTTTCTTGCATAATTATTGCCATCATTGCATTTAACCTCTTCGATAATTCCAAAACCACCAGTATCATTAATTACTTTTATAACTTCAGTTACTTTCATATTTAATCAATAAAATTTATATTAAGATTTTCTAGTTCCAATACACATATAGAACCATAATTACGTTTTTTTATAAAACTGCCATTATCAATGCATATAATTTGACCAAGCAAAGATTTTATTATATCTTTTCTCGGAGTTGGATTATGTCCGTGAACAACTACTCTGCCTTTTAACCAATTCAAATTTATTAGATTATCTTGTTCTCTTGACCAAAGCATTGATCTTGTATCATCAAAAGGTTTTTCGATAAGCATATTTATAGCAGCGTGGACAAATATGAAATTTTTAAATTCATAGTAATATTTAAATGATTTAATTAAATTAACATATTGGGATGGGATTTTTTCTATAGATGCGGTTAAAAAACTTAACAAGGTTTCTTTACCACCATTTAACATCCAATTGTTTAATTTTGTGTTTTCCTCAAAAGAATCTAAAAACATTTGTTCATGATTACCTTTAAGGCATACTATATTAAAACCATGTTCTTTTAAAAGAATTATTGTATCTAAAACTCCCTTACTATCATATCCTCTATCAATACAATCCCCTAGAAGAATTAATTTATCTGTTTTCTTTAGCTTAATAAACTTTAAAGCTTTTCTAAATGTATCATTGTTTCCATGAATATCAGATATAGCAAATGTTCTCATAAATAATTTATATCACTAAAGATTTTTCGAACTTTATTAATCGTAATTTTTTTGCGTCCTGTCATTTATATTATTATTCTGTTTTTAAGGCTAATTTATGGATAATTTATTAATAAAAACCACTTTGTTTTTAATGTTAAAAGAAGTCATTTTAAACATCTCTAAAGTGCCTTTTTTCAGCAGACAATTCTCTGGATATAAGAAAGGAAACTCTCTTTTGTGATGAGGGTTAAATAGTTAATAGAGCCTGTAATATTAAGGCTGGGAAAAATTGATTCAAAAATCGACGGACATGGTAAAGCAGTGAGAGCCGCTCACTATAGAAATGAAGATTTAAAAAAGATATTTCGATTATCGAACAATTCCATTGTAAAATATAGGCAAACAGGTTTACTGCCTTTTACTAAATTAGGCATTATATTTCTCTAAGATGTGCTAAAAACAGATAAAATCCTTCATGAGAATACTGGTCAAAACAAGAACTAAAGGTGAAAAATTAATAGCATCTAGGTTAGTTAAATCAAATCAAATAAGGCATCTTTACTAAATAAAAATATCATTGAAAATGAACTCAATACCATTATTATTTATTAGGTTTGATAACAACAAAAACCGATTAAGTTTTTTTATTAAGCTTTTCTAATATTGCAGATTCTGTTATTTTTTCTGAAGCTGAAATAAGAAAAATAAAGTATAAATTTGACAAAAAATCAAGAAATTCCCGATAGGCTAGATCGATCTGACCCACAGATACAGTAACTTATTTAAATGGTAAATACCTTGGGGGATTAGTAGATATCTCAGAGGAAGAATTAAAAAAAAACTTTTGTTGCTGGAAGAGGTTGAAATCTTCTATAATACAGTTGGCAAATTATAAGAAAATAGGGTTATTGAGTTAAATATAATTTCTCAAATTCAAATGATAACCCTCTTGTTTTTATCTGATGCAGTAAAAAATATCTAATAGAGATAGATTAAAAAAGGAATTAGCCGATACAACAGACGATCTTAAAAAAACGAAACTTAAAAGAATAAACATATTATAATGGATTTTTCAAATAGCATAATACTAAAAGCAATAGCTCACGAAGTAGGCAATAAATTTAGGGATGAAGGAATTCTTTATTCTGAGGGAGATCTCGATGTAGAAAATGATGATACAAAATTATTGTTTTTCAGGTATCTTTTGGGGTCTTTTAAAGGAACTGAATTTTATAATTTTTTTCATTCGACTGATTTAGATATGAACGAAGTCTATTCATCTATTAAAAATATTTTTAAAAATAATGACGAATTTAAAGAAGAGTCTAAAAAGATTTCGCTGCATCTTTATAATGAGTCAACGCATCCAAAAATAAATAAAGGTGAAATTTATATCGTATACTTTCAAGATTGTAGAATTGATGATGAATTAATTGATGCAGTGGGTTTATTCAAATCTGAAACAAAAGAAATATATCTGAAAGCCCAGAAAAAAGAGCATAATTATGTTTTAGCTTCTGACAAGGGTATGAATGTGGATAAGTTAGAAAAAGGTTGTATAATTTTTAATACTGATGCCGATAAAGGATACAAGATTGCTTTAGTGAATAGTTCTCGCTCTGAAGATGCTCAGTATTGGAAAGAAAAGTTTTTGAATGTTGTACCAGTTCGTGATAACTATAACGCCACTAAAAATTATCTTTCTTTGGCTAAGTCTTTTGTGACAAGTCAATTAACGGATGAGGCTGAGGTAAGTAAGGCGGAGAAGGCTGATTTGCTAAATAAATCAGTAGAATATTTTAAAAACAATAACCACTTTGTAGAAGAGGAATTTGCATCGGCTGTTTTTCAGAATTCTAAAGTTGCAGATTCTTTTAAAGAATTCAAAGAGAGTCATGAGAACCAGGGAGAAATTCTACCAAAAGATTTTGAGATTGCTCCCCAAGTTGTAAAAAAGCAGGCCAGAGCTTTTAAAAGTGTTATAAAACTTGATAAAAATTTTCATATTTATGTACATGGCAAACCTGGTTTAATTCACAAAGGATTTGATGAAGAAAGTGGAAAACATTTCTACAAAGTGTTCTTTGATAGTGAAACATAATAAGGGATACATTATTATCCAGATTTTCGCACTCAAAATTAATATTTTGAATTAGATAATTTACTTTTTATAATTTAAATGTATAATGATTATTGGGTAATATTTTTTTTCAAAAAAAAGAAAAAAGCGCAAGTCAAGTCTTCAAGTACTGAGCCGAAGTCCTATAAGTCCCGAAGAGTGGAATTAGCCATTATGCGCATGCAAGGGAACCACGGGTACTACTTTGTCTGCCCTTTTAGTTAGTTTTGAATGGAGATTTTTTTCTTTACTTAAGATCATAAGCAGGAATCCATTAGAGAAGATGGGAAGGCTTTTTGATGAGATAACACAAAAAAAGCCCGAAGGCTGTTTTTTAACTTTAATGATTTAATTATCGTCTAGATTATTTACAGTAGATTAAAGAGGAATATAGTAACTCTTCTTCAAAAGAAGGTTTAAACCAGCTATCGGCATCCACTTTAATTTTACCTGTTATTGAAAATTCTCCCTGCAGATCCTTCGTGCCCTCTTTGAAAGGGTTTCTATTAAGGGTTAATTTAAATGTCTCAACTTGATAAGTTTCAGTTTTTCCTCCCTCATTATCGCTTGCATAATCAAACTTAACATTCGATATACTTAAATCCATGCTGAGCTTAAATACAATATCTTCTCCTCCATAGCCCGAATTGTGAGAACAGGCTAAACTTCATTTTTAAGACCGAGGATGGAAGTATCTTCTGATCAGCAGAACATCTGAAAGTTGTAAGACTGTCTTTTCTGTCGTCTATAGGGTAAGCTGAATTTAGAGCCAGTTTTAACTCAGTGCTTTTTGTGCATCCAATAAGGATAGGAAGTAGTATGTGAATTAGTATTTTTTTTATCTTAAGGAAGGTAATTAAAAAATAATTACTAGTACATCAGCGGTGTAAAAAAAAGAGTAGATCAGCGGAACCCCAGAATTATATAGACTCTCAGCATTTAATGATATGATTTATGATACGAGGAATGTACAAGTCTTATTATGTCTAAAATCAGAAAAAAGCTTGTTTTTTTAGGTATATACCTAATAGGTATAATATTCTTTGATAAAGAATGTATTTTTTGAAAGATATTCCAAAAGTCAAAAGCCTTTAAATGTCTGTATTTAAAGGATTTTGGCTTTTAAAGTTTCTTTTGAAACTTGATCTGACGCAGAAAGAGACTCCACAATGTATATCGAAAGCACCAGTAAACACTGAGTGTTATTTTATTTCAAAAAAAGCAGGGCACTCTTAAAATTCTTGGGTTTCTAAATGGTAGTAAAGATTGTAAAAAAGATTCATACGGACTAGAATTTTAGTATTTAGGTTTTTTTTAATTTAGTGCAGATAATATTTTGTAGAACTAAATATAAAGTTTAATCAAAAATTTAAAAAGGTTATATTTGTTAATAGTTAACTTATACACTACTATGAAAATAAATGAAAATAAATGAGTGATTTTGAACAGATTTACGATGCTCTGAATAAATTCAGAAATGAAAGGGACTGGCAACAGTTTCATAATGCAAAGGATTTATCACTAGCCATTTCTATTGAGGCTTCTGAATTATTAGAGCTTTTTTTATGGAAAAAAGCAGAAGAAGCGAATGTTGAAAAGATTAAAGAAGAACTAGCGGATGTTTTTTCATTTGCATTTCTATTGGCAGATAAATATGGATTTGATGTTAAAGATATCATTTTAAAAAAAATCGCTAAAAATGCTCAAAAATATCCAGTTGATAAATCAAAAGGGAATGCAAAAAAATATGATGAATTATGATTATTTATCAGAATTCTAAAGAATCTTTTTGCAATGATGTTATTTCAAATAATATTGAAAATGTAATCCATGATTTCTTTAAATTAAAACTAGGACAAACGACAAGCAAGACAGAAATAAGTTCTTGGAGGAATTCAATGATGTATATGAACAATGTATTGCTTGATGATAAAATTCCAAATGATGCAGGTGTAATTATAGAATATCAAATACCGCATACTTCGAAAAGAATTGATTTCATAGTAACTGGTAAGAATAATCATGAAGAAAATTTCGCAATCCTTATTGAGCTAAAACAATGGTCAGAATCAGAAATTACTGATAAAGATGGTGTTGTTTCAACATTTGTGGGCAAGAAAAAAAGAGAAGTTAGTCATCCTTCTTATCAGGCATGGTCATATGCTTCTTTATTGGAGGGTTTTAATGAGGCAGTTTACACTTCTAATATTCACTTAAAGCCATGCGCTTATCTTCATAATTACAATTCGGATGATGTTATTGATAATATTTTCTATAAGGAGTATATTAATAAAGCGCCCTTGTTTCTGAGAACGGATGTCTATAAGTTAAGAGACTTTATAAAACAATTTGTAAAATTTGGAGACAAAGATAAAGTAATGTTTGAAATCGACGGAGGAAGAATCAGACCGTCGAAGAGTTTAGCAGATAATCTTTCTTCAATGTTAAAAGGAAACAATGAATTTGTTATGATTGACGATCAAAAGATTGTTTATGAAAATGCACTTCATTTAACAAAAAAAGCCACGTCAAAAAAAAAGCAGGTTTTGATAATTCAGGGAGGACCTGGAACGGGTAAGTCTGTCGTAGCAATTAATCTGTTGGTAAAACTTACAAGCTTAAAATTTCTCTGCCAATATGTAACTAAAAATGCTGCGCCAAGAGCTGTTTATGAAGCTAAACTAAAAGGTGACTTCAAAAATAATGAAATTTCGAATTTCTTTACAAGTTCAGGATCATTTATTAATACAATACCAAATCTTTTTGATGTTCTGATTGTAGATGAAGCGCATCGATTAAACGCTAAATCCGGACTATATAGAAATCTGGGCGAAAATCAGATCAAAGAAATTATAAATGCTTCTAAATTTTCCATTTTTTTTATCGATGAAAATCAAAAGGTAGCCCTACACGATATTGGTGAAGTAGATGAAATTAAAAGGCTGGCTCGAGAACAAAATGCTTTAGTTACGGAATTAGAACTAAATTCTCAATTTAGATGCAATGGATCTGATGGATATCTGGCCTGGCTGGACCATTTTCTTCAAATAAGAGAAACTGCTAATACAACTTTGGAGGAAAACGAATATGATTTTAGAGTATTTGATAGTCCATCCGACTTAAGAGATGAAATATTTAAGTTAAATAAAATAAATAATAAAGCCAGATTAGTTGCAGGCTACTGTTGGCGATGGAAAAGTAGAAAAAATTTCAATGCTATAGATATTTCTTTTGAAGAATATGATTTTGGAATGAAATGGAACTTGAGAGAGGATGGTATGGAGTGGGTGATTCAACCTGAGTCAGTAAATGAAGTTGGATGTATTCATACTTGTCAAGGACTTGAAGTGGATTATATCGGAGTTATTTTAGGTAAAGATTTAATTGTTAGAAATGGTATTGTTTTGGTCGACCCTTCTAAACGCGACCGTTATGATAGTACTATTAAAGGGTATAAAGCAATGGAGAGAATTGAAGCAGTAAAAACTAAGGAATTAATTGAAAACATAATAAAGAATACCTATAGAACTTTGATGACTAGAGGCATGAAAGGCTGTTATATCTATTGTACTGATAAAGAAACAAATGAGTATTTTAAAAGTTTAATTAATGACTAGTTAACCAGAACATTAAAAAGACTTCTGTATTTGTTTTCAATTTTTTGTTTAAGCATAATTATAGTAAAATTGTTGGCATTGATTTTAAATAAGTGATTTATTTTATCTATATTTTACTAGTTTTTAAGCTGATAAAAATTTGTCTATTAGTTTCACTGTATGGCTTTATAAAAAAAGGTAAATCTTTTTCAGCCTAATTGTCTATTGAAAAATATGTGAAATCTGAATTAAAGTTTTATGGTTTTGTAAAAGCCATTCCATAAGGTCTTCCGCCTATATCAATCTGTTCAGTAATTTTAAATGTTTTTAAATTTATTACCGTTATGTAATTATCAGGCGTGCAGGATACATAGGCAGTTTTACTTTCTTAATCTAAAAGGATATGGGTGGCGCCATGCCTAATTATTTTTTAATTTTCTTTGCTTGTTTGGGTATCATAGATGAATAAATCACCTGTTCGAAGGCTCTAAATGAGCAATTTTGTTCAGTCAGGGGTTATTTTTAGGCAATTTTCGCCCAGTATTTCTGATTCAATTGTATTCAGTACTTTTCCTTGGACAAGATCGATTTCGAAAAGTCTTCCTTCGAGTGGTTCCGCAAGTCTATAAAAGTTTTTGAGCTTTATTCTGATTTAAATATTCTCAGGTTTGGGGAGAGGCATGCTCAAATTAAAACAGTGATTTATATTGCTTTTATCAATCTAGAGAATTACAGAGTAAATTTTAGTAAAACAGGTTATGTTATACGCTGGCAGGCAAACTATCCTTTGGAACAACTGTTCTCTTTGATACGGGTGTGCAGTAAAAAAATCTTTCCGTCTTTGGTCAGTTTGGAATGAAAGCTCCCTTTCGCCCCAGACAGCCCAAATAAATTTTGATTTATTTCTTTTAAATATCGTTCTAATAGATCTTTTCTTAAAAATACAAAACTGTGATTATTATTAAAGCTATCGTAATAAGACATACTAATTGTAGCTTTACTATTATTAGAATCGAAAAGATCAAATGTCTGTGGCTTATTAATTAAAGATAACTTAGCTGCCAGTTCTTTTGAAAGTGCGGTAGAAGAGCCTGCATCATTAAATGTACTGTGGTAACTTTCCCAGCTGTATTCCATTACAGAAATCAGTACATTAAATGTTTTTGTGAAAAATCTGATTGTGGCAAAATTATCATAGGAAGTATCGTGGCAGTATTATAGCTCCCCCGCGTACGAATAGTAATTTTGTTGTTTTTCTGGCAGCAATCTTCCTCCAAGATTCTGGGTTTTAAGAAGCGCTGAAAACTCGACATAATCTTCTTCATTTACAATCAGTGTTTAAAATCAGATCGGTTTTATAGCCCTAACAACTTGCTAAAATTATTGTTGATTTTAGAATGAAAACAACTGTCACAAATTAATTATGGAGTTCAAACTTATTTAATTGAAAAAAGTTAAGACATTTAAGATTTTAGGTAATTTTTTTTAAATCAATTAGTGATTAAAAAAGTTATAGAAGTTTAGTAAGTGTAAATGAATCTCGGAATGATTTATTATCGTTCAACTGTTTTACTAAATTAGGTACGGATCACGGGGGTAAGTCATAATCTGTTTCTAAGTAAAGTATTATAATTTATGAATTAACATATAGGTTTGATTCCCCTACATCAATTGCGATGGTCTTTCCATTTACATACTAGCATTCGTCACTAAGCAGAAAAACCACGAGGTTACCCACATCTTCAGGTTTGCCTAACTTTCTTGTAGGGTTTCTTTGGGTATATGTTGTTTCAGCTACTTTTCGGGTCTGAAGGATTTACCTGTTTAAAGGCTTCCGACACCATTGGGGTCAGGATAGCGGCTGGTGCGATTGCATTGATATAAATTCCATCTTTACCATATTCTATGGCTGCATTTTTGGTCATCCCGGAAATTGCATGTTTACTTGCTACATACGGTATCTGATTTATAACACCTTTTATTCCAAAGAAAAAAAGAAAAAAAGAAAGCCCCGCGGAAGTGTGCAGGGCCTGTGGAGCACTATAAGTCACGAAGGGCGAACGTAAGGACGTCACGCGTGTGGAGCAGATACCTGCACATTAACTTCGCTGGCCTTTTTATCCCTTTTCGAATTGGTAATTGTTTCCTGTAGCTGATTCAGCACTCTGAAAAATTCTTGTAATTGTGTGATAAAGCATGTTAAATTTTATACTTTTATTGCACTTACCAAGAACTCAATTAAGATTATGAAAATTTCCTATCAGATTGTTTTTAATGCCGAACCCACCGATGCTTCGCTGGCAATTGTTTCCACAAATGAGATAGGCACGCCAGGAGCCTTGAACAGCTTTGTCCTTAATAAGTTCGGCTACCATGAGTCAATCATGAACCAGCTAGATCTCAAAAAAGGATATGATCTTTTTCAGTTAAATGGAAAGCTGCTGCTTTTTGTTGTCACAATTGCCCAGTTGGGTGAGACCAGGGTATTACTTAAAGAAAATCTTTTTAATGCCATAAGTAATAATATCAGCGCTTTTGGAAATTTAAATATATGGCTGCCCCTTTTGGGAACAGGAGCGGGCGGGCTTACATTTGAGGAAAGCTGGAAACTGCTTTTAAGTGTCTTTAATGAGCTCAAAGACATAGGTTCTAAACAGGAACTGAATTTTGTAGTTGCAGTTCCGGATGATGAAAAAGGAAATGAGTTTTACAATAATTTGTCCGGAGATTATAATGAGACAATAAAAGTGCTGGAATTAATTAAACAACAGGGGCTGAGAGTTTTTTTAGTAGGGTCTTCATGGGACGGAGATGAACAGGCAGAGCGTTTTTATGATCAGGGCATTTGGGAAAGCGGTTATGATGAAAAATTCAGTCATATTATAAATACAATAAAAGAAGGTGATATTGTAATTCACAAATCTGCCTATCCAACCAGGGAAGGCAAGAATTTTCTAAGATTTAAAGGGCTGGGAATTGTTAGAGGAAATTCTTATAATGGAGCTAAGATTGGGGTAGACTGGCTGTTAAAAGGTTTTAAAATTGATGTGGAAGATCTTGGATATCACCGTACGACAATAGCAGAGCCTTCAATTGCGGATGTTACCACTATTCTAAACCATCTTAATGCGGATGCCATAAGAGTGGTTCTGGCATTTCTTTCCCCCGAACAGTTTATTGATTCGACGCATATAGCCGGTCTTGCCACTGATACGTATACAGGGGAAGATTATCTGGATATTATGCCCGATGTAAATGCATTCGCGCTGCTTCTGGCCGCAAAGAGCTTTCAGCCTCCTCTTGCTGTAGCCCTTTTGGGACGATGGGGATCTGGGAAAAGTTTTTTTATGAACAAGTTAAGGAATCAGATTGAAGGATTGTCAGATTTGGATAATGGATATTTCTGTAAAGGAATTGTACATGTCCATTTCAATGCGTGGTCTTATATGGATGCTAATTTGTGAGCAAGCATCACCACAAGGATTTTTGAAGCGCTCCACTTTTATATAACAAACGACAGTGATGCAAAACATCATGTGAAAGAAATTGAAATGCGCCTTACCAAGGACCTCTCTGTGACCAGACAGGAACTTTCAGGGCTTGAGGGACAGAAAAGCGAAATAGAAAGCCAACTGGAAGATCTGGCGACTAAAAAAGAGCTTACCCAAAAAGAATTAGACAATAAGATAGATGAACTCCGAAAAAAGTCACTGAGAAAAGTACTTGAAAGTGTAGATGATGAATTTAAGGTAAAGGAAAAAATTACTGAGGTGCTTTCGGAGAACAAAAGTGTCGTTGACAGTGTTGCTGACTTTAAGAAAATTGTTCCAGAAGAATACTGGGAGAAACCTGAGGAAATGTACGCTAAGTTGCACTCTGTACTTGGAACAATTAAGCTGTTCACTACAGCGCAAGGAGCAAAGGAAAACAGACTCTGGCTAATTGGGACATTTTTTTTATTTGTTAGTATTCCTTCTCTATTATATTATCTGCAGGATTTTATTAAATCCCACAGTTTTATTCCAGGTAATGGATTCTGGCTCGCTTTGACATTTATTGGAGGATTTTATGTGAATGCTGCGAAATTTTACCGTAAAGCCAGACCATTTTTTGCTAAAATGTGGAAGATTAAAGAAGATTATATTAAAGACAGGGAAAACGCTCTATTTGAATTCAGCCAGCAGGAAAAAGCACTTACTTTTGAAATTGAAAACAAAAAGAATGAACTGGAGGCAGTAACCAACCAGATCAATGAAGTAGAAATTGTAAAATCAACAGTTGAGTTTAAGATCAGTAATGCTTTGTCAACAGAAGCGCTTTATGAATTTATTGAAAAACGCTGCCAGAGCGAAGACTACAGAAAGCATTTAGGATTGGTTTCAACTATACGTAAAGATTTTGAAATACTAAGCAATCTTTTTACAGACCACAAGCAGGAAATTTTAGAAACTAAGGACGATAAAAAATTCAGCGAATTATTTAACAGACCTTTAGAACGGATTGTATTGTACATAGATGATCTGGATAGATGTCCGGAAGATAGGGTGGTGGAAGTTTTAGAGGCGGTAAATCTTTTAATGGCTTTTCCTCTGTTTATAGTAGTTGTTGGGGTTGATCCTGTCTGGGTAAGAAATGCTCTGGTATCTAAATACAGTAAACAGTTTGGAACCGATGATAAAGAATATCAGAATATTGATCCGGGAAGTTATCTTGAAAAGATTTTCCAGATACCTTTTCATTTAAGAGAGGCCAACAACACCAATATAAAAAATATGCTTAGAGGACTTGCGCAGGTGCAGGTAGCTCTCCGCAAAACAGTTTCCGCAACGGAACTGGATGCATCGATAGAGAACAAGGAAATTCTGGAAGGTCAGCAGGATAACAAGCAGCACGAGGCAGGATCGGTTACTGTGAAATCTATAGGTGTTTCGGATCAGAATGTATTTAAGGCACTGGATTTTAGTGAAGCTGAAATTACGACTATTGAACAAATGTCAATAATACTAGGCAGCAGCCCAAGGCTGATCAAGCGGTTTGTGAATATTTACCGTATTGTCAAGTCCCATGATTATATAAGCAGGGAAAGCTCGATTAAGGAAAAAGACCTGCAGGTTATACTATTTGTTCTTGCATTGTGTCTTGGTAGATACAGAAGGCTTATGGAACCGATGAATGATTTTTTGGAAACCGCTGGAGATACGGCTAATTTTTCATCGTTTCTGAGTTCTACCGATATATCATTTAAAAGCTCTGACAGCGAAAGGAAAGAACTCGTACTTCTGCTGACTTTTAAGCTGCCTCATATTATGGAAGAAGAAATGGGAAACATTAAAAAACATATCAGTTTTATAAGAAGGTTTGCACTGGAGTAAAACAGATAACTTTAAAAGAAATTTAATTATGGCCTTTAAACTGACAACTGAGATTATAGAATTAAGCACTGCTGGTATATGGCAGCAGGCAAAATTAGAGTGGGATTTTCATCTTGCCTATTACAGTAATGAAAAACTTACCTGTCTATGCGGCCATTTTCCCATACGCAATATCTGCGTGATTAGAAACAGAACTAATAAAGTCGAGACAGAAGTTGGAAACTGTTGTATAAAAAAGTTTTTAGGGATAGCAGATGGTGATAAGATATTTAATTCCATTAAGAAGCTTAAAGAAGATATAAGTAAAAGTATCAATGCTGAAACACTGGAATATCTTAGAGAGAGAGGAGCTGTTAATGATTATGAATATGATTTTTATAAGGACATATGGAGAAAAAGAAATCTTTCAAATAAACAGAATAATTTAAAAATAAAAATTAATGAAAAGTTTCTCAAATTTACAAGTTACCAGACCAATTCACAATTCTTAAAAATTAACCGCATTTTAAGCTGGTCTAACGGTCATACTGATTTCGACACTCAGTTTGTTTTGTCCATGAAAAGGAGCTGTGAGAAAAATGGCGGGCTGACCGAAAAACAGGTACTTGCACTTGATAACATCATAGAGAAATTTGGCATACATGATAATGTCTGACCTGCTGAGGAGGTAATCTACAACTGCGGGTATACTGTTAAGTGTTGTTCTTTTTTTTTTGTATAATATTGTTTATAAGGGGGCTATAGTCAGATGACTTATACATTATCATCCAGACTGCCCCGCACCTGACGTTCATATATTTCCTGCAGTTCGCGGCTTATCATTTCGGATTTGACAGGGTCCATATCTTTTTCAATCATCAGGCGTACCATTTTTGTGATAGTACTCCAAGCGAGTTTTTGGTTATGGTAATCACTGATTGGTTTGGCCTGATAAGGCAGGGCTGTAAACCTTTGCAGATTGTAAGGCTCCTTGCCAGCCCAATCATAAAATTCAAGAATAATAGGTATGATCTTTACCGATTTGTCTGCATCATAACGTTTTATGGTATTTACAACCTCATGTTCAAGAATATATTTTGTGTTAAAAAAATATTCGCTCACCATGAAAAATACGATATCAGCCTGGTCAAACCTTTCCTTAATTTCTGGATTCCATTCTACAGATGGAATTAGATTAGTGCAGTACCATGGTTCTTCAATAAGATCGGCGGCAACCAGCGGCTGAAGATATCTGATCAGAGAATTGATATGTCTGAGATCCCTTTTTGAATATGAAATAACAACTTTCTTTTTCTTGATTTTTTCGTTTGTAAACATTTTATAATCTTTTAAATTGAAAAACTGCTCTTCGTCCTTTTCCTGATCAAAATCTTTCAGTTTTTTTTCTGAGAAAATAAGTTTCCCATACATGGCATTCCTATCAAGGACTTTGGTTGAAATATAATCAATACCATCAAGGGTAACCATTTCTTCAAAGGCGTACCCATTACTAATTTCCTTTATATATCCTAGCACTTCATCTATGAAATCCTTCTTTTGAAGGGTAAGGTTCAGATTAAAAATATCAATACAGGCATTACCTTGTTGATTTCCAATATGGAATTTGATCATTACAATTTCATGTGTAGCAGGGTTCTTAATAATAAGGCCGTCTTTCCAGTAATAAAACATATCGCTTGAATCTTCGCTGCTAGCCGATAAGAGCATGGTGCTGTAATGCTGGAAGATACTCAGTATTATACTCTTTTGGATAAAACCAGTATATTCAAATCTTCTATAAGGAATTGTCCCCTGCTGCAGGAAAAGATTAATCTTACTCTCCGGCATTTTTGAAAGATATAGGGGGGCGATATATTTTTCAGAAAATGGATCTTCAAAAATAATTTTAAAATCTATCATCATGTCTATAATACTTCGGATATCTGTTTCAGGTATCTGTTTCTCTGTAATTAGATAATCTATGTCAAATTCTCCATTTTTTTCCTTTAGGTCGATCAATACATTATGAATATTATCTATAAGCCATTTCTTATCCATATAAATGTTGCCTTCGGTAGACTTTTCAGAATATAAGAGCATGCCTATCTGCTCGAGATAGCCTATTAATATAACTGTCTGCTGCAGATCTATAGGAGAATCGATAAGATTATTGCAGTATTCCATAAATTCAGTTCTGTTAATCACAGGTTTTCCCTGATAAGAGATGAAGCTGTTTTTGACAGGTTTGTAAAATTTTGGAAGGTGTGTCCCTATGATATCCATGCTGTTAAGCATTTCAGTAAGCAGCATATCAAACTGTTCCATGTTTCTTTTAGGAGATTTTATGGAAATCGAAGCAATATCGAATATAAAAGGATAATCTTTTTTTAATTCGCAGTTATTTACGAACTCAATTTCATAAACATCTCTTACTTTATTCTGAAGTAAAAGAAGAGAACTGTTATAGGTTTGATTTTTTTCGGCCTCAAAATCAATATTGTCTGCTTCTACGTCTTTGATGTAATATTTAACTGATTCCAGCCAGTATTTGATAGGATAATCCTGAGTTTCAACCTTAATTTTTTCACGTCTATCATTTAGCTGTATACAGGAACGCAGATTAAGGCTGTTTGTTTCTGAAGTCCATAGTAATATATAAACTGCATTGGCTCCATAAAACAGGTGATGTGTATCGTGGTAGTAGTCGTGGCCCCCAAAATCAAAAATGTGGAGCAGGCATTCTTCCCCCAATGAATCAATTTTATACTTGCTTTTTACAACTTTTTCCTGCATCCATAGGGTTGGCAGGTGTTCTTGCTCTATATCCTTTTCATTGTCTAAATATTTCACCATGGTCGATTTTCCTACCTCGCTGTTTCCGACAAGTATAATTTTAATATCTTTGTTAATATATCTGCCTCGCTGTCTGATATCATTAAGTACCCTGAGTACTGCTTGCTTTCCGAGGTTGACAAATTCCATCGAAGGGCGTGTCAGTGGATTTTTAGCTATATTAATTGTCCCTACTTTCCATTTATCATTCTCGATCCCAATATTTTCAATAAGATGCTCAATTGGGCTTAAATCTTTAATTTTGTTATTGTGGAGATCAATGGTACTTATATTTTTAACATCTGCTAAAGATGATACGGAGTTTATGAGGTTATTACTGAGGTAAATTTCATGGATTTTACCTCCATCGCCAAAGCTGTCAACATGTTTTATTTTATTATTGTTAAAAAATGCGACTTCCAGTTCAGGAAGCGAGCTGAGATTACGAAGGGATCTTATAGCGCAATTACTCAGATTAAGATATTTAAGCTGTTTTAAGAGTAAAATCGTATGTATATTATTTATTGGCCATCTGTTCCAAATCTCGTTTTTTTTATTCCAATCTCCACCGCAAATTAGAGTTTTAAGGTTTTTTAGTTGTACTATATCTCCGGGGATGTATTCAATGGTATTGCGTTTCCATTTATTTTTGCTGTATCTAGGTTTCCAGGTGCCTTTCTCATACTCACCCCATTCGTTGCTTAATATAAGTTCTTCAAGGTGTATGCATTCAAACAACTCTGGGATGAGACACAAATCTCTAAGTCCGCACATTCCAAGATCAAGTGTCTTAGATTTTTTTAATAAGTTTTCTTCAATGCGCTGGCTGGCATAGTATAAGTCCGCTTCACTGTATAATTGATCCTTTTGTTTTGATATATTGTCATGCCAGAGAGGCTTGATATAAGGCAGGTATAATATGCGGGAACAAAGTGCCCCGAAATTTTCATCATTTATTGTTTTGAGCTTTAAGTTCCTAAAAAGATGAATGATATCATTTTCAAGCAGATCGTCAAAATGATCAGTCATCAAAAATTCTTTAAAAACCTGCTGGCGATGCACCTTTGAAAGCATCGTAAGATTCTGAGATGGATCGAAGAGATACTTTAAAGCATTTCTGACGCTTGGACTGAGTAAATTTAAGTCATTATTTCTTTTAAACTTTAAAAGGTTCAAAAACCAGTCGTTCTGCCTGACACCGGCTCTTGCCAGAACACGTTTGTCAGGATATTTATTCCAGAAGTTTTTACGGTAAGCATTATAATCCAGATAAGCGATCAGTTCTCCGCATAAGGTAAGAAAAGAATGATATGGTCCATTGGAATTAAATTCCTGAAAAAATTCCTGAAAAGGCAATTTAGAATTTTTAAAATCCTGTTCAATGCGGTCGTAAAAATTAATTTCTATAGGCCTAAAATTTTGAAATTCGTTAAATTTTGAAAAAGCCAATTCAAAATACAATTCCTGATCATATAATAGCTGTTGGATATGTTTTTCACTATTTATTCGTGACAATTCGGCTTCAATTACAAGAATAGCGCTTGGCGAGTCAATATCGTTCTGCTTTCTCTCGAGAGAATTATAAACTTTTTTATCCGTAGTGTAGAAGGTCAGGCGGGCCGAATCTACTGCTTTCTCATAGAATCCGTTTAACATGATATTCCGGCTCTTAAAATGATCCAGTTTACCAGCCCCAGTACCCAGTATAGGTGTGCCGATTTCTAAAATGTCAGGATGCTCATTAACAAATCGGGCCAGTTGCCTTGCAGCAAGCCTAATTGCGAAATAAGCGCTCTTATAATTATCTACTACACATGCGAAAGCTACAAATTTCAGTCTAGATTCTGATATTACTTCATGAAAGTAAACATCGCCCAGGCGGAATTTTTTTTGTTCGAATTCAATTGAAATGTCTAAGTTGTCAAGTCCGTCCTCGAACGAACGGGAGATTGTCCCTTCTGTTGAGACAGGCACGACAATGATTTCACAATCATAGTCAAATACGGAAGCATTTACAAAATCAAGCATAAAATTCAGCACTAGGTTAGAACTATCTTCATGCTTTTATTATTGAGCATTAAGAGTTTGTCTGGTTTTAGGAAAAATAATGCAATATACAGGATTACTGTTGATTTTTTTGAATTTTGTAAGAAAAAAGCAATTGTAACAATTATTTTATCTGAGCACATACTTTATCTGTCTGATTGTAAGATTAATTCCTGCCAGCATCTGCTCTGTCATGGAATGATATCTTTCCAAATATATGGAAAATCTTACTTTCATAAGAATGGGCATGTGGGCTTATTGCAAATTCATATACTGTTACATTCATTTTATAATGAGGGAGAGCAAAGGTTTAACAGGGATTTTTCTGAGAAGAACAGTCTAATGAATTTTATGATCTTTATTTGGTTTAAAATATTGATTTTCAGCATGAAACAAGTAGAAATACCTGTGCGCAAGTGTTTTTTTTTATTTAAAATTGTAATGGATTAACTGGCAGTCAAATTAGGGCGCTGCTTGTGAAACTGCAGCTATGCTGAAATCTGAAAAAAACAGGTAATTATACGGGGTCTATTTACTCATTAAAAAAGTAATTTTCCATTCTAAAAGTCTAGTATGGAAAACCGTAATTTTATTGAAGAAACGGTATGTATTTTTACAAAATAATATAAGAGTTATTAAATGATATTTTCCGTGAAAACGAAAAATTTAAAAGTCTTTTATTCGAGAATTGCTACTTAAAATTTTATTGTGGCATAGTAATTTTTAGGAAGAGAGATTAATTATGATTCTCTACGATTTTTTTAATATTTCATTATTTAAGGTTATCCAATAAGTTGCTAAAGAAGCTTGACGATGATATTTGTTATCAAAAAATCAGTAAAATGTATAATTATGATAAAAGGAATTATACAACAAGTCATGTTCATATGATGTTGTCAAATTCTTTGGCTGAAATGATCGATAAAACAGAATGTTTAATGTTTTTAGAGAAGTCAAACTCTGTATCAGTTCATAATACAATTAAACACACAGAATCACCATGGATATATAATGAATTATTTATGTCAAGTATTATAAAAATAAATGAAAACTTAAATCGAAAAAAAACAGAATATTTTGCTTCTGAAAAAAAAACTTAATGAAGATTATAAATTTAAATTAAATTTAGAGGATTTGATAAACTTGGAAGGAAGAGATTTAATTGAATGGAAAAATAATTACGAAATTTTAAAAGCAGTAGAAAATGAAAAACATCCATTAGATGTGCTTTATGAAAAAAAAAATACATCAAGAATAAAATAAATATTTAAGAGCTTGATGATAACAACAATGCTGAATTAAAAACTAAAAATCATGGAATTTACACTAGAGCAAAAAAAATTCATTGCTGAATTTATTGTAGAAATAAATAATGGAGATGCTGCAATATTTGCTGGAGCGGGACTATCTGCAGCTTCTGGTTTTGTAAATTGGAAAGAACTATTGAGAGACTTAGCTGATGAGATTGGTCTCAGTGTTGATAGAGAAAGTGACTTAATAAGTATAGCACAGTACTATTGTAATAAATTTAATAGAGCAAAAATTAATGATAAAATCATTAATGAATTTACCACTTTAAAAAATGGTAATATAAATCATCAACTACTATCAAAGCTTGGCATTGACACGTTTTGGACAACGAATTATGATAAATTAATTGAAAAAACACTTGAAGATGATGGCAAAATTGTTGATGTTAAAATTATTAAAGAACACTTTGCAAGATACATTAAAAAGAAAAATGTTGTAGTCTATAAAATGCATGGAGATAAGGATTCTCCCCATGAAGCAGTTTTAACAAAGGATGATTATGACAATTACAATAATAATCGAGAATTATTTTCGACTGCCCTTAGAGGTGATTTATTATCAAGGAAATTTCTTTTTATAGGATTTAGTTTTGACGATCCTAATATTGATTTTATTTTGAGTAGGATAAAAATTTTATTACAAGAACATACACCAAATCATTTTTGTTTTTTTAAGGAAATTTCAGAATCTAACTATAATGATGATAGCAAGTCTACAGAAGAAAATCAAAAAGATTTTTTATATGATCAAATAAAGCAAAGTTTGAAAATTACTGATTTAAAAAGGTATGGAATTAATGCTGTAATGGTAAGGGAATATAGCGATATTACTAATATTCTTTTGGAAATAGAAAAAAGGATAAAAAGAAAGAATATTTTTATTTCAGGAGCTGCTTATTCTTATAGTCCTTTTAGTGAAGATGAGGCAAAAAACTTTATTCATGCATTAAGCTATAAGTTGGCTGAAAAAGATTATAAAATCGTTTCTGGGTATGGTTTAGGAATTGGTAGTTTAATTATTGACGGAGCATTAGATTATAAACTGAATTCAAGTTACAGAAATTTAGATGATGTGCTTATTTTAAAGCCATTTCCACAAATTCAATCTGGTTCTAAAAGTATTTCTGAAGTTAAAGCAGAATACAGAAAGGATATTATTCAAAATTCAGGAATAGCAATCTTTATTTTTGGTAATAAAATTTTAAGCGATGGTAACGTTGTAGAATCTGATGGAATGCTTGAAGAGTTTGATATTTGTATGAAAAATAATGTTGTACCAATTCCTGTTGGAATAACAGGAAATGTCTCAAAAAAATTATGGGAGAAAGTTATCAGTAATTTAAATTCTTATTACCCAGAAAATAAAGATTTACATGAGGCAATTAAGACATTAGGGAGCGATGGAATTACAAAAGATGAAATTATTACAAATATTATTAAAGCAATTAATATTTTACAGAAAAATTAGTTGATGAAAAAAAATCAAATTTAATTAGTTCTTTTTACTAAAATGTTATCCTAAATATTAAATTCTGTTTCAGAAAATTAAACTATTATAATTACTGCAATATGAGCAAGCAAAAAAATATTTTCATTAGTCATTATGAAAAAGATGATTCCCATGTGCAGTCTTTGAAAAAAAGACTAATTAGAGAAGGTTATGATGTAAGAAATTTTTCTGTTGATAGTACAAAACATAAAGATGGTCGAAGACCATCGGATGCAGTAATTAAAAGATTGCTTAATATAAGAATTAAGGCTGCAAGTACTTTTATTTGCCTTTTAGGGCCAGATACTCATACTAGGAAATGGGTTAATTATGAAATCAGAAAAGCTTATCTAGAAGGAAAGAAAATAATTGGGATCTACAGTCATGGTAATAAAAATAATGTAGAATTACCTGAAGCATTTAAAAAATATGGAAGCTCTACTCTAGGATGGAACTCAATTGAAAAGTTGGGTGGGATTATTTCTGGGGAAAATATTCCATTCGAAAATCCTGATGGATCCAAATCAAATAAATTACATGATTCAATACGAATTAAATGTTAAATATAATTTCATGAAAACATATTCTTACTTAGTGGAGCATGATTATGGACTTGCTCCAAACCCATTTGGGCAATATTGTACATTAGGGGTTTGCAAACCCAAAATACGTAGTAGTGGTAATCTTGAAATAGGAGACTGGATTATTGGTACGGGCTCTAGAGCCTTAGAAAATATTTCAGGCAAGGAATTTGTTCGTCACTTAATTTATGCAATGAAAGTACAAGAGATATTAACTTATGAAAATTATTGGTTAGATACTAGATTTGGTTATAAAAAACCAATTTTAAATGGATCACTTGTAACAATATATGGAGATAATATTTATCATAAAGATAGTAAAGGTAATTGGATACAAGAAGATTCAGCACATTCATTGATTGATGGCGCAACAAACGAAGAACATTTAAAAAAAGATACTAGTGGCAAAAATGTTTTAATTAGTGAAAACTTTTATTATTTTGGAGATAATGCGCCGATTTTGCCAGAAGATTTATTTAGAGTTTGTCATTCTGGGATAGGAGAAAAAATAATTAAATCTCATGAACAAGATAAATTAATGCAATGGTTAGCGTTAAATTTTGATTTAGGTATACAAGGAGACCCTATAAATTGGATAGAACATAGTCAGTTAAATTTGTTTTAATGTATTTAAGTTTAAATTTTTTTATATATGTCATTTTTAGGCCCATCAAATTTAAAATCTCTTTTGCTACGAAATAATATTATAATAGATGATAATGGAATAAATATATATGATAGTACGAAGATTGAGCAGGCAGCATATGCTTTGTCATTAGGAAGTGAAGCATATCGAACAGATAATAAAGACAGGAGAGTTGAGATTTTAGATGACAAAAATAAAAATATTGAGATAAATCCTGGTCAGTTTACATTATTAATGACTGATGAATACGTGAATATACCTGACGATAAGTTAGCATTTATTTCAATTAAAGCAAAACAAAAATTGAAAGGCTTAGTCAATGTTTCTGGATTTCATGTCGATCCGGGATTTAAAGGAAAGTTATTATTCTCAGTTTATAATGCTGGGCCTTCAACAATAACATTAGAAACTAAAAAACCTTATTTTTTGATATGGTTTGCTAATTTAGAAGATAAAGCACAAGGCAATCAGCTTTATAATACGACAAACAATCATCATCAAGGCCAAAAATCAATACCTTTAGACTATATTGATGCTTTAAAAAGAGGAGAAATAGCATCTCCAAATACTTTGCTCCAAAAAATTAATGAAAATAAAATTCTAATAGAAGCAGTTTCTAAATCTAAAGAACTAAAAAATGAAAAAACATTTTGGATATTCTCGTTTATTTTAGGGTTAGCAACTACGTTTAATGTTGCTTATTGGAGTAGACAATCTGAGTATCAGAATGGTTACAATCATGCAATAAAAGAACAATTAGTAAACGATATTATAAAAAAAGGTACTACTTATTCAAGTGATTCACTATATTTGCATAGAATAGATAGTTTAGTTAATATTAAGCTAAAACAAAAAATTGATAAATCACAGTAAAAATATTAGTTTTTTCAATAACGAACTACTTCCTCAAAGTTTTAGTGTGAAATTTGAGGAGGTTAATAATGGACTATATCCCCAAGTAAAGGTAACCTTAAATAATTCACAAGTTGGTGATGTTATTGATGATAATTCTTATGAAAATGATGGTTATAGATACCATGATATTTTTCACTATTCATTTGCTACTTTATTAAATTGGTCGCCTTGTGTAAGGGCTATGTTAAAGAAAAAGAGAAAGAGTAATGCTTTGATAGATAGGGTTGAAGATGGAGCTCGCGCTACAATAACTGAAGAGTCAATTTCTTTAATGATTTTTAGTAATGCAAAACAAAATAATTTTTATAGAGATATAAGTGTTATAGATAATTATCTTTTAAATACGATTAAAAATATGACTTTGTCATTTGAAGTTAAAAACAAGTCAAAAGAAGAATGGCAAGATGCTATATTGAAAAGTTATGAAGTTTTTAGATTACTTAAGGAAAATAAAGGAGGTATTGTACAGTTTAATTCACGAAATAGGTCTATAACTTATAATAATCTTTTATCAACTTAAATTAAGTACTTTTATAAAAATAAAAAGCTGGATTTTCCAGCTTTTTTTATTTAGAGAATAAATGGAATTATTAATAAGAAAGACAATACCTAAAAAAAGTATCGTTTTAGATACATATTGGAAATTTGCATTTGAAAGGCAAAAAATTTTTTTCAATAAAATTTTAAATGAAAAAACATTAACGACAGATTCAATATTAAAAAAGCATAAGTTTACAAATGCATATAGAGCTTCGGATCGTGTTAGTCAATATTTAATTAAAAATGTCATTTATTCTAATAATGAATTCAATGGAGAAGATATTTTGTTTAGAATATTATTGTTTAAAATTTTCAATAAAATAGAAACTTGGGAGTTATTAGAAACTGAATTTGGCACTTTACAAATATCTAATTTTGATTTTGTAAAGTTTAATGAAATTCTTCAAGAAGCTATGAATTCAAATGAATCAATTTACTCTGGAGCTTATATTATGGCATCTGGAAAAAGTATTTTTGGTTATAATAGAAAGCATGAAAACCATTTGAAATTGTTAGAAGAAAAATTGATAAAAGAAAATTTAATTGATAAAATTAGGGTGTGTACTTCATTAGAACAATTGTATAAATCATTACTTGAATTACCAACAATCGGTTCTTTTTTAGCTTATCAATTTGCAATTGATATTAATTACAGTCAATTAGTCAATTTTAGTGAAATGGATTTCGTAGTACCGGGCCCCGGAGCAAAAGACGGTATAAAAAAGTGTTTTACTGATTTTGGAGATTATAATGAGACTGACATAATTAAATATGTCACAGATCTTCAAGAAATTGAATTTAATAGACTAGAATTAGATTTCAAAACTTTATGGGGGAGAAATTTACAATTAATTGATTGTCAGAATTTGTTTTGTGAAACAGACAAGTATTCACGAGTAGCACACCCTGACATTTCTGGAATTTCTGATCGAAAAAGAATTAAACAGATCTATAGGCCTAATAATACCGAAATAAAGTTATTCTATCCTCCTAAATGGAATATTAATCATTTAATTTAGTACTCCTCTAGTATTATTTCCTTCAATTAGAATATGCAAACAAAATCTGGAGAAAAAGTTAAGTTATATTTTTATAATTAATTTATTAAATTCTCCAATTGTTTTATAGTTAAAAGCTGAATGCCTTCTTTTTTTATTGTACCAAATTTCGATGTATTAAAAAAAATTCAAGTTCCATCTGTTTTTTGCATAATTCAATTTTTTAGATTAGTAAATGTAGAATTATAACGTGATTTAAACAAGATATAAACGTGCTTAATCACTTTTGTTTATGGGAACTAAAAGTAGTTTTTGTGGCGCATTAGTATTTTTTTTTCATTGCGCCACGGAAGTGCCACCAAAATTCTGTTCGTTTTTTAAAATATTGAAAACCTGCAGAAAATTAAAAACCCTACTAATCTTAAGATTTACAGAGTTTTCCTTGAGTTCTGGCCTTTTTGCAGACTTTGAAAGTCTCATTTTAAGCTCACAGCGGAGGAAGAGGCCCCGCAGTCTTTGTCGCAATCTCGCTAAATACAGGAATTATCCATCATTTTTCAGAACAGGTACACCGATAGGTACAGTTTATCGTAAAAGCAAAAAAAACTTTAAATAGTGAGATCTAAAGGTTTTTGTTCCTGGAAAATTTCTTTCGAAATTTCATCTGGCGGAGAAGTAGGTTCTTCTCTAAATCGCTTCAGGCCAACGAATCCAATGGATTACAAAAATATATTTTCAGGCTACTGAGGGTACCTTTCAAAGGTAATTTTTCCGCAAATATAAGTAATTTAAACTCAATTATAGATTTGATTTCTTCTTTGTGACTTAGTGAAAGTTTATACATATTTTTAGACGCTATGTTGTAATTCACTTTCTGGCATTTCGTCATAGGTTCGTCCATTTAATTCTCTTCCGTTTTTCTTTTTGTTTTTTCCTCCCCATTGCTTGAAGAAAAATGCAACATCTAATTCCTTACATTGCTCTTGGATGTCAATAACCCAATCAGCATCCATTGGTCGGGGGTTGTGTCCGCTCTCGCCCCCAACAATTACCCAATCTATATTTTCTAAATTTAGATTAGGAATCGCTCCAATTAATGGCTCAAGAGAAAGAAATTTTACTTTTGCATTGGTTTTTCTTAAAAAGTCAATTCTATTTTCTACTTTTTGTTCTTCAACTGAAACACCCATCCAAATATTATGCGTCCATTTTAATTCTTTGTGCAATTCTAAAAGTCTTTCCGCTCTTTTAGTCAATACTTGGAAAACGTGCTGTGGATTATCATTCATAACCTTAAATACCTTTTTGATAAATTCTAAAGGTATTTGTTCGTGGAATAAATCACTCATGGAGTTTACAAAAACAACCTTAGATTTTTTCCAAGTATACGGAGTATTTAAAGCATCTTCATGAGTTCTCACTTGAAAATTATCCTTGTATTTCTCAATTCCCATTGCTTGAAGTCTTTTAGACATAACTTCTGCATAACAAAACTTACAACCTTGGGAAACTTTTGTGCAACCAGTTGTGGGATTCCAAGTCATTTCTGTCCATTCTATACTTGATTGAGCCATTTTATTTTTTTATTATTTTGTAGTTCACAATGTTTTTCTTTCTGAACACATTTTCATAATTTAAACAGGGAGATTTTCCTGTGTATTCAAGCTTGCCTTGATTTTTTAATTGTTTCAATAAGTCGACTGCATGCTGTGGTATATGTCCATTTGAATATGTGTACATTAGAATATTTTTATTTGTAACTGTTTTTCTTTCTAAAAGTTTTAACTCTAATTCATGTTTAAATTTTTCAACTTTCGTCATTTTTTGTCCTTCAAACATATCCAGTTGAATTTTATTCTCATCTTCGTCAATATCAAAATCAGCTTCTCCGTTTAGGCTATTTCTTTTCCAAGCTATTTTTAAAAATTTATCGACTGCTGCATAATTCTTTGACCCAAAAATTATTCCATATATATTTCTCGTTTTTTTTATTGAAAACGGGAATAATTTTAATTCTGAATTTTCTGGAAGCCTTGAATTGATTTTATTGAAAACTAAGCGATGCATATTGCGATATTCTTCACTTTCCAATTCTTTAATATCAATCTCCAAAGCTTTTTTAAATTCTTCTGTCATTCCATATCTTCTGAAGAAAGAAGATGAGACAAAATAGATAAAATCAGTTGTGTTTAATTTTTCAAGCTCGTCAACATATTCCTGAGAAATAAACTTCACACCATTCTGGTCTAGATACACCAATGACGGGTATTCTTTAATTATGGGGATTAATTTAAAAAACAATTCTTCCGCATCCTCATTATAATAGTTTATAGAGAGAAAATATTTGAATTTAGGATTTTGTAGAATATAGTCTTCACAATTTTTTTTGAGTAATTCAAATTTTTTTTGTGATTTCCTGTTTGGTTCAAATTCATTGAAGTGTAAAACAATTTTGGTTTTAGTACTTAATATATTACCTAATTGTTCATTTATTTTTTCTAAAGTACGAATTGGGCTTCCAGCGATTTTATTTGAATCGTAACCAGGTCCAGAAAAAAAGTCAAAAATATGTATCTCACCAAAATGAGGTTGCATTACAAAAGTTGGAATCCAAGCTTGGGCATAATCTTCAAATATTTCAAGTTTCGTTATTGTCCCACTATCAAATGGTTCAGAATGTATGTTTTTTGCACTCATATAAAATTTCTGTTTGATTGTACTTTATCTTTTTCCGTTCTGGAACTATAGTATTATTCTCTCGGTTTTATTTTCCAAGTAGTTTTGGTAAGTAGTCTAAAGCTAAAGGGTCACGTTCTTTGAAATAATTATGTGCATTTTCAGGTATCCATTTTTCAAAAATAAATTTTCTGAAAGTTGGTAGTACTTCTATAGGGTACATTCTAGCTTCAACATCAGCTCTGTCATCAGGAAATGAATGATTGTAGTATTTATGCGACCCTTCAAATGGTGAATTCGTTTTCTTTAAATAGTTGGAAAAAATTTTACCAACTGAAATATCAGGATACATACCTTGTCCTTTTATCCCCTTATCGGGTATTTCATAACCAACCTTATCAAGTTCAGCATTTAAGGTCACAAATAACTCGCTTATTACAGAGAAAAAATTCCTGTCAATTCTGTGGACATTTTCTTTGTATCGCAAATAGAAGTTTGGGAGTTGTGTCCTGTCTATTTTTCCATAAAAGCCTTTTTGTCTAATTGAAGGTATAACTTCCTTGGTCACCCATTTTCTGAATTGCAAAGCGGAAGGTTTTCTACTTTTAAATATTAAAGTGTATAGACCGCTTTCATTTATGAGGTTAACCTTTCTCATTTGACCTGCCCTAAGTAATTCTGAGGTCAGCTTTTCGTCATCGTCAAGAGATTTTAAAGCTTCTGTAGGATTTGTTAATCCCAAAGTATTACATACATCGGAAGCTACAAACCAAATTTTCCCGTCAATATCTACGGTCATAATTTCATTAAATTGTTGTTCTTCTTCAGACTGGAATTTGAATACTGATAATTGCATAAAATTATTTTCTTTAAAATTAATAGCGGTGGTTAATTCGGTCTTCTAAACGGAAGTATAAATACCTATATCTATATATACCATAAATGGATTGTATGCCAAAGTTTGGTGGCTTAATGCAATACATGACTTTGTAGCATTGCTAAATTATTAAAAAAAAAACTTAATAAATTATCAAAAGGATTTTAATTTGTTAATAATTTTATATTTTTTCTAATTATAATATTTTTCTAATTTTAACAATGGTATTATTTGATAAGTTGGTAATTGACGCAAGTTTTCTAATTGAATATTTTTTATCCTTTATCAATTCTAAATGTGATTGGTTGTATTTTGACAAGAATTGTTGAGGTGTTTCATTAGTATTTAACTGTCTACCTTTATAAGTTCCTTTAGCTTTTGCAATTAAGATACCTTCTTTTTGTCTTTCTAGTAAAGATGCCCTTTCCATTTCTGCAACGTTACTGAGAACATCAGTTATCATTTTGAAGATAGAATTGGGTTTGTTGTCAATCATGGAGTATAAACCAATGTTTTCAACATGTACATTAATATTAAGATTGCTTAAAATATTTAAGGTTGTTTGAATGTCGAAGGCATTTCTACCTAATCTATCGATTGAATGTACTACTAATGTATCAATCTTTTTGCTTGATATATCGTTCAATAATGTGATTGCACTCGGTCGTTCGTTGAACGGAATAGAACCACTACACTTATCAATATATTGTTTATGCTCAACATTTGATTGTCTGTCAATATTTTGTTCTGTTGTACTAACTCTAATATATTTCGCAGTTTTAATGTTTCTTTGCTTTTGTTAAAACCAAAGGTAATGAATTTAATTTTATTGTATTAATTTTAGAGTTGTTATTTTTGATACATTTAAAAACCAGTAAAACTGTTTAGATTTTAATTGAAATGGTATTAACGATAAGGTATTAGGTAATTTTATTACACCATATAAAATTGTTGCGGAATTGATAGAAATAATATAGGTTAAATAAGGAAAGTGTGGTAGGGTTTGACAACCACTTTTAAAGATTTGATATATATTAAAAGGTTGATTATTTTTGTAGTAACAAGTTTTGAAAATAAAATCAACAAAGTTATTTAGAACGATTCTAAATAGTTGATATTTTTTTCTATATTTGTAGTGAATCTAAGAAAACGCTATTAATATGTGTATTGTAGTGATTAACTAATAATTAAGCAATTCTTTATTTAAGTTTTAAATTTTTAAATTTGTAGAATACAAGACACAAAAAAACGAAGTTCCTAGGCTTCGTTTTTTGAAGGTCACATTTAACCTTTAAATTATAATACTTATGATGTTAGCAGACATTCAAGAGCATTATTTATTGTTAGTTACAGTACTTAGTGCAAGTTCGAGATTCAGTAGTAAAATATCTGAATCAATTTGTAAAACTTCTAAACCTTTAAAGCAGTTTAGGAAAACCTTAAAAGAAATAAGGAAACTCCTAAGAGCATATAAACAGAGAAAGAAGTAATGAAACTGATAAACCACTTGACCCTGTTGTAGGAGATGGTGGTTTATCTATTACAAAAGTACGTAATAATTTTGTTATAAACCAAAATTAATATATCATATTTGATATAGCAATTTTGCTATATCAAATATATGATAGAATATTGATTTAAATATTAGATATATATCTTGTCAAGAGTAGATACTTTTGGAGTTACTAAAGTATAACATATAGAGTTGATATCTTTAATATTTATCAAATCTTTTAAATAATTCTTCTAATGTAATATTCATCAATTTTAAAATTCGAATGAGGGTGTTAAGTTGAATATTGCACCAGCTTCATATTTCCCATATTGTGGTCTACTTAAATTGTTTTTGTATGCAAAATACTCAGAATTAGTATATCCAGCTAGGAGAGGGGAGGGGGTTCTGTCGAGAGAGGGGAGCACCCTCTTATGATTAGAATTTTTAGACATTCTTCAAGAAGCATACGGGACTTTCTCCCAGTGTGTACCGCACGAACTTAAATAAAAAAAAATGATTCAGAATTATCCCTTAGAATGGCTGGACTCCCTGATTTCGATTACCCTTAACCCTTCCAAAATGCATTTAAGGGATCTTGGTAAAGAGGATATTCAGAATCACTTGGAAAAGGCAGTAATTGAAGTGGTGCATAATCAGTCCGAGCTTAAAAATCAGGTATTTGCACTGCATAAAGAAAACCAGATCAGACTGCTTGTCTAAAAATACCACTCAGCACTTGTTATTCTTCTCGATACCCTTGATCATTATATTAAGATCTATCATTTAGCAAGGAGGAGTATGGCAATATTACGGCAACCCTGATCTCATGCCTTGATGAGCTGCTTTTTTTTATTGAGCCCCGTTATTTAAACTATCTCATCCTTGAAGAAAGGGTGCCTCCGACGTACCTTAGTGTTTCGCGAAATGAGATGAAATTTAAATTAAAGCGAATCCAGAAAAAGTTAATAGCAGATGTTGCTGATCCGGCTTTTACGTCAATTGTGCTTGATAACCTTTACCGTTTTGTACACTCCAAAAAGATTGACAGCATAACCCTCAGAGAGCTGCTTTATCGCAAAGAGTTGGTTCAGAAACTTGAAATGCACGGTGGTGAAGAAATGAGAACTACTTTAATATAACAGCCTTCATCAATTGCTCGTTTATATGAACTATAACAGCCGTGACTATATTAATTATTTCACCAAAAGTATCGCTGAAAAAATAAATATGTTGGAAACAAAGGCTGAGCGGATTGACAGCCTGCATTTTCATTACAAAGAGTTTAGCCAGATGCAGTCCAATCAGAGTTTTATTCTCTATCCCGAACACGAAAATCTTAAGGCGATACTCGATAACTGGTTTCATCAGGAAATTTTGTATCTTGAGAAGACAATGCACCTTAAGGACAATGTCCGTGAAATAAAGAAAATTAATAGAACTCCCTATCTGGTGCAGGATAAGATCAAGGTTAATCTATCCATTGATCAGATTGGGCTTATATTGCGGGCATGCGACGAATCCCATCTTTTGGAATCGCCCTCGATGAGCTTTGTTTTCAAGCAGATTATACCATTTCTTTCAACACCGGTAAAGGACGAACTTTCGTTTGACTCAGTACGAAGCAAGTCTTATCATGCTGAAGAACGGGATAAAACGATTGCATGTGAGGTCCTGGAAAAGCTGATATCTAAAATAGAAACATATTATTCAAAATCCTCCTTTTGTAAACTACAATAGAAATTAATCTGGGTAACCAAATCCATTACTGCTTTCTTGCTTTCTTTATTTAGATATATGCTGTTACTTACAAGAGCATTATTTAACAGACTAAGAGTTTCAACTGACCCTTTTGCATCGGAACTTCTTTCAAGATATGGATTATTGTAGATATTTATCTCTAATTCAAATCTATAATCAATAAGTATCTTTTGTAACTCATAAAATGGCGGAATTTTGTTTTGATACAGAATCTCTATACGTTTTGAGCGGTTTGAAAGCTTATGAGTTACCACACCTACTAATATTGCGCTAATAATTGGAGAAAATATAGCAAGCCATTTGAAAATTTCCGGATTGTTCATTGGTTTGATTTTAGCAAATCTAGCAAAAGCCTCTTATATAGACTTATTTTTTCAAGTTAGAAATTTGATACAAATAAGGTATACTTACCTTTACGTTTTATTAATCCACAAGGGATAAGGAGATTATTCGATTTTTTTTGTTGATGTAACGGTTTCATTTTCCAGAACCACAATATAATTTTTGTAAGTCATTGTTTTGACCTTTGTTATTTCTTTGGAGACATTTTCCGGCTGTCCATCTGTCTTTTCGGCTTTTGTAGTTTTAGAATTTGCTTGTTGAGCTTTTACAGGTTCAGTTTTTTTGTTTTCGGTTTCCACTTTTAAAGGTTTTCCAAGTGCAGCAGTTACATGTTCTTCTTTCATGCCAATAATAACTTTTCCTTCCATTATTGCATCCCAAACGAGATCACTGTTTTGAATTTTCGTTTGCGGGTCTTCCGTTAAAAAATAGTTTGAAAATTTACAATTTGGAATTAAGGCTGGCAGGATATTGGTTCCGCAATCACAGACATCTATACTGTCTTTTTCTACAATGTTTTTTGTTCTAGTAGTACCATATTTTGTTTCGGTTTTCTGGTAATCATAAGAGTAAGTGATATGAATAGGTTTGTCTTTTGTGCCTGGAGTAACATCTATAACAGTAATCTTTCGATATTTTTTTTCTTTTAACGGGAAATTTGCGAAAAGTTCTTTATTCAAATGCTTCTGCCTGAAATTATCAACCTCATCCAGATAAATAGCTTCGGGTAATATTAAACTGATCTTAGTATCTTCATCTTTGAGATTTCTTAAATTTTGAAAATTGTATGAATATTTAATTATTAAGCCGTCCTCTTCTGCTTTTAAAAGATAATATGGAGAATCGATAATCTGTCTACTTTTATTTGTTGTAACCTGATCGTTTATCTGATGTAACTTAAATGTTTTTTCAGACAAAGTATCATAATATACGTTTGGAGGAGTTTTACCATCTGCACTTATAAATTTATAGCTAATAAGTATTTTGAAATCGCTGCCTTTTTCCGTTATTTTAGGAAAATAAAATCTTTTTCCTATCTCATACTTCTTGAAATGTACAGGGCAATCGGAAGAATCGGTCTTATTTTTAATATGCACTTTACCGGAAATAACGGCCTGTGAATATGATATATATACGTTTAAAAGAATAAGCAACAAGAATTTCCATTTCATTTTTTTACCTCTATTAAGTTAATGCCGTCATATTGGTACGATTTAGTTGTCGTTTGTTCGTATATAATCGTAGCATCGTGGGGCTGGGGCATTTTTTTTAAATGTCTCTTCATTTGTTCTTTTGCTAGTTCTTCAGTACCCCAGTCACCTTGTTTATTATGCTCATAGCAGACATAGCAGCATCTTGGAGATTGAGAAAAGTTTTTTAGTTTATTGGTTAACTTTGCCATAGTTTTTAATTTTTAAGTTTAAAATTTATAGGGAATGTCAAGCGTATCCCATAGCTACTCCTTTCAATTAAATTGTTTTCAGATCCTACATTATTTGCCATATCTAGAAAATTAATGTATAATTCTGCATTTACAGTATTTTCAGTTTTTTCCTTGTCTTTAAATGCAAGCAAAATTCCAAAGCCAAAGTTTGTAGCGGGCTTAAGATTTTCAATTAACTTTTGTTCTGGGTATAAATGCAGAGCGACCTGGTTGCCGTCAAACAGGAACCAGTAAAAATCACCATAGAAAGCTAGTGAATTAATATCTTTTTTATATTCGCCCTCATAAGCGTTGTACTTTGCTGTTTTTGTTCTCGTTTTTGGAGATGCCCCAGAGACAGAACTTTCGGAAATCTCTACTTTATCCAGAAC
Organism: Flavobacterium sp. CSZ; assembly: GCF_015350725.1. NCBI lineage: Bacteria > Pseudomonadati > Bacteroidota > Flavobacteriia > Flavobacteriales > Flavobacteriaceae > Flavobacterium > Flavobacterium sp. CSZ. The sequence continues at coordinate 41,234 of NZ_JADKPQ010000026.1, read as the reverse complement.
GGCAAAATTATCTTCCAGCGCATACCTAAGACCTCCTGCCAAAAAGAACGATCTGAAAGCCGGAGATACTTTTTTGTACCATGAATATTGTACATTAACTTTATGTGTATCATAGGTTGTTTTTGTTACCTGATTTTCTAAAGGCAGAGATTGATCATACAATCTGAATTCGCTGTTTGAAATGGAATAGCCGACAGAAAACCAACCTAAATGGAATCCTTCTATGTTTATCGCTTCTGATGCCTTAGATTTTTCATTTTTTGACCAAGTCTCCAATTCACCCAGTTGAGTTTCTATTGCTGGAAGATTATTGATTTCATTTTGCTTGTATACCAATCCTTGTTTTAATTTCAATATTTCAATTGATAAGCTATCTTTCTGCAGGCCTTTAGATGCTTCAAATTTACTTTCTAATAATGCCAGTTTTTTAGCGTTCTTTTCCATTTCAATACTTAGGGCGTTACGCTGAACTTCATTGTATATTTCGATGCGTTTAATTTCATATTCGTTGTCTATTCTCCTTATTTCCTTATTGTATTTTATACATTGATCACTTTTATATCTGATTTTATTAGTCAGATCCAGGAAATTATATTGAAAGTCAACACCAAAATTGGTGTTAAGCTCGTTGTTTTCAAAAACAGGTAAAAATCCGTCGGTAAGGGCACCTTTTGCTTTTATCCCAAGAATAGATCCATTATTGAAAATTATATTTCCATTAAAACTGACCTCTGCATCTTTAAGGTCCAGTGAGGCATAATTACCAATATTAGTCTTAGAATTTCCACTTATCAAGTTTCCAAATTCCTTATTGACAAGTTTCTTCACTACTTGCTTTTCAAATCCGGCAACACTGCAATCCTGGGAATAAGATTGTAAATTAATAAGCAGCATTACTATTAAAGTGCCCTTCTTTAGCACAGCTGTTATTGTCGATTTAAAATTATTCGAATCAAATGCCTTTAAGTAATCCATGTTACAATATATATTTTGCCTGTTACTTTCATTTCTAAAACTCTTTAAAATTAAATAAGTTAATTTTTATAGAGACGAGTATAAATACCTGTTTTTCAATTAGTAATGATTCTTGTGTTTGTTGTTGATTTCAAGGGTACAACTTTAGGTACAAGCCTAAAGTTGTACTTTTTTGTTTTTAAGGCAAACCTTTACTTTGTCCTGTAAATAAGTTGAACCGGTATGACCAGAGGAGTAGAGAGATTAATGGTTTATAGAAAAATTATTTCTTACAAGACTTCAATTTCTTTTTTGCCTATTTCTATTCCTTTAACATCGGTTATCACAAGATTGAATTTGGTTAAAGCATTGTTATCCACTTCGTAATTGAATTTAATTAATGTTGGGGTTATGGTTATCTTGGCCGGAGCAATTTTTATACCGTTGATACTGACAACAATATTTTTAGGATCAAGGTTTTGGCCAGGTATCAGGAAATGATTCGTATGATTGATGTTGATCTTTTCTGGGTGCATATTATCCAAGTCAATCTTTTGTTTGCCGCCATCAAGCTTGTCAGGAAGATTAACGTTTGGTTTGAAGGCAGCTGTAAATATCTCCTTGAGTTTTAATGTGGCGATGTTAGTGAACAGCCCTGTTAAAGCAGCTGTAGCAAGAATGCCATTTAGGTTTATTGGTGTATTGATAGTGGTACTGTTTAATGCCAGATAGATCAATATGGAAAGACCCGAGGCAGTAAAAGGTTTAACTGCATACCACATTATCCAGCTTCTCTTGAATTTTTCCGCCCCAACAAAAATGGTGAAGGATGAAGCCACGTAGATCATATTGCCAAGAAAACCAGAAGAGGCAACCAATATGAGAATGAGCACGCCGAATTGTATTGTTCTGCAGGCAGATAAGACGCTCTTCTGGGGACAATCGACTTTCTCAGCTTTTGCTTTTTCATCGTCTGCTTTTTTGACAACCGCATCATTAAATGCTTTTTTGTCTGCTACCACAATGATTTCAATAGAATCTTTTTCTTTTACAGCTTTTAAAGCAATTATAGTGTCTCCTGCTTTATCCGCTTTAGTTTTAACCTGAGTAAGCGCATTGGCTTTTTTCTGGTCTTCTTTCAGGCGGTCCTGTGCTTGAATTGCCGCAGCTAACTGTTCAGCATTTAGGGTATGAGTCTCGATTAGGGTAATCCTGAAAGGATTATAAAAGTAAGCGGTATTTTCAGCTGTAGGCAGTTTATCCGGCCAATGCATAATGATGATTAAAATGCTGATTATTATTGCTAAAACCATAAGAATACCAGCCAGAGCTTTTTCGTTATTGGTTATAGAAAGTTCAGAATCAGATGTTGTTGAGCTCATGATATTTTTAGTTAAGATTCTTTAATTTATTTCTCATCAATTTTTAATTCTATCCACAAATGCGGTTTCTTATCTGGGGGGAATATCTCCAGTTCATTTTTCATGTCATCTCGTGTTGCAAATGGGAAATCAAGCTGAAATTCTTTTCCGTCCTGTTCGATCGTATCACTTCGCAATACTTTTCCTTTTGCCTTTCTATGGTATCCTTTAAGCATGTCGGGACGAAGCATGGCAAAATTAAAATTAGTGCTGACTTCCTCATTAACTGGAATCATTATAGTGAGTTCTCTATCACTCATGAGATCGAGTCCTTGATGTAAGGTGGCGTTATGGCTTGAATGATGTCCGGCTTTATAAAATACCGTACGGGACAAGAGATCTTTTCCGGTCAAGCCGTTGTCAAACTTTACATCAAACCAGCTTTGCCAGTTGCCAATCTGGGCATCACCGACAAAGAGGAGCACTTTTTTACTCTCGGTAAATTCAAATGCTAATACTAAGCTTGTGTTATTGGTCAGCCTGTCCATGTGCAGTGATAATCTGCCAATTTCGGAGAGCCAGTCATAATTAATTGTACGCCATGAATTTTTTGGATCTTCATAAGTTTTTTTCTGATTGTTTTCTTGGTCTTGCTGTTGAAACTGCCGGCTGAAGGGAAAATCAGATTCTCTGCCGCTGTTATCCTGGCCATAGGCATCAATGGCATTAAGCATTAAATCACCGGAAATATCCATGTTCGCAAATTCTAAAAGTGATAAACCATGGACTGCTTCATCTTTCGTCGGATTTAATTTTTCAAGCTGTTCATTTTTTATCGGCGGACCTAAAACGTAGACCTTAATGCCGCTGCTGATGCCCGGAAGAGAAAAAGACTCTCCCGGAGTAAGGAAGGTTACTTTTTTATTTACGATTTCCAACAGCTTTGTAATAGATTTACCTCCTGTCTGGCCTTCAGCAAAGAGATCATACCCTTCTTTTTCCTTTATCATGGCATCGACTTCGGGCACCCCGGTAAATTTATCCGTAAGTATTTTTTTTGTTTTCTTATTTTTATTCCAGTATTTCTCAGTCATCGATCTGATAAATGCACCTTCACTACTTGTATCGGAATCGAGAAAGGACAGCCATAATTCGCGTTCTTTTCCCTTAAGGATGTCTCCTGCGGTAGAGAATCCGCTTAAGTGGTCTCGATGCTGATGGGTAACAACTATTGTTAGCTTCTTGTCACCAATAGTTTCCATAATATTTTTAGCAATTTTTTGCTCGCGTTCTTCGTTACCGGCTTTGTAAGATCCAAAGTCGATAAGCATATATGCTTCCTCATTTCCTGAATTAAATTTTAATAAGAAGCAGTCACCCAGGTCAAGCTGGTTATACATTCTGATATTTGCACTTACAGACATAGTCGAAAAAGTTAATGGTTATGTAAACAGGCGAAAGGTTCGCTTCCCTGCATTAAAAGGGCCGCATTATCTGCATCGCTAAGGGTTGCCAAAGCATAATCAAGCTGTTTGAAAAGCCTTTTGCTGCCTCGCACACTTTTGCAGACTGCGTATTTGACTTCATAATTAGCCATGTCAATTATGAGTGAAGAGCCTCCACGGAACGCATATTTGTCTTCAGGAAAGAAACCCTGATAAGGCGATCCCTTTAAATTGACATAGACTTTCTGAAGGAACATGATGACCATGACTTTTCTGGCATTACCAGATTTAGAATCAGAAATAATCATCGGCCGGCATTTGTATACCTGAAAACTGTTTCGCGCCCTAGCCTTTAAGGTTATAGTCTTTTCATTTCCCGCAGAGTCTGTTTCAGTATGTCTGTAGGTAATAGTATTAAAGTCCATACCCAGTATTGTCTCAGTGCCGGGAGTGACAATATTTTGTAATTTGTAATTAAACATATTATGAACAATTGCACTTAGGTTCTGGGTTTCTTCAAAGATGATACTGCGATTATTTTCCCTTAAAATTCGCTCTATACTTTTCAGAACATCATTGATATTATCGTTCATTTTGCCCCCGAATGATGCATCAAAAATGTATTTTATTGTTTTGGAAAGATCTGCTGATTTTGCAGAATTTGTAAAGTAGCTGTCAGGTGCTTTCCATTTCAGAGATTCTACAGAAAAAGTATTTACTTCATCAGGAATAATACCCCACTTGCGAAAGGATTCCATAACTGCGAAACGAAGCCCCTCTTCATCATCGGGATTATGCTCTATATCTGCAGTTATAAGGGCCCTAAGATAATCACCGAAACTTAAGTCTGCAGGCGGGCAATAGTCTAATGCCCTTATGCATACCATCATTAGATTATCGGCAATTTCACATGCCTCACAGGAAAGCCTCTTTACAAGATCCGGGTCAATTTCTCCCTGTTCCAAGATTCCAGTGCCATCGGAAGCCAGTCTGATGAGGTCTGCAGTTTTGTATCTGTAAAGATTAGCAAATGCATCAAAAACAGCGGCCACCAATATTCCACCTCTTTTGTGGGGCTCGGTTACGGTATGTATTTTTGATGGGTCGGGGTTTATGTGTGTCCATTTTCCATCTTTATCTTTTTCGACAAGAAAGCTCCTCAGAGAACGTCTGTTGTCTGATACCGCCTGGCCGAATTGGATTGCCAGATCACCCAGCATATTTTCAGGAGACAATAAATCACCCCTGGAATTTTTGATCTGCTCTTCTACAACCGATCGGAATGTGAATCTCTGTAGTAAAGCAATTATATCGGCAAAACCTTCATGAAAAGCGAGCATATCATAATTCGTATCACGGGTAAGGTAAGGGTGCAGACTGTGCAGGATTGCATGGGTTGTTTCGTGGGAAATTATATCCGGAGAAAGACAGGTAAAAATAGCGCCACCTGGAACATTGTTTCCCTGCCAGCTATTTGATGCCTGAAAATAGCCAAAAAGCAACGCATTCTTTTCAGGGGAGTAATAGGCATTCTGTTGGCGCATGGCATGAGGATAAATCCTTAATTGCGGAATAAATTCATGAGTATAAATAGTATTATCGTTTTTATTTTTCTTTTCAGTCAGGCGGGACCAGATAATTTTTCTGCCTAAAGCTCTCTCAAACTGCTTTATTACACTCATTACTACTGCATAGACTTGCTGCTGGTGAAATCTTGGGTCGCTTTCTGAAGGTTCCATACCATGATCAGCAAGAACAAAACCGTCATTTAAATCTATGGGAAGGTAGTAACAGTTTTTTGTAGGATCATAGTCTATTATTTCAATATATTCTCCTATTGGCCCGGGAGATAACTCTTCCCATTTAACTTTGTAAATTACTTCGTTGCCATGCCTTTTATTTAGCGTTGAAGAAAATGATGGGTCAAATGCATACCCTTTTAGTTTGCGGAAAAAAGGTTGTGGATATTGTGCTGTCATTTTTTAAGTTTTTTAATTTAAAGATGATAGTAACTGATTATGGACAATATTCTTTAAAATGTAATCGTGTTAATTTGATAAGAAGTGTTTATTCGTAACAGCTAGATTATAGCTTGGATCATATTTAAGCTATGCCTTTGCCAAGGAGAGATTGTCTGCGAATAAACAATTAAAAGGCGTGTAATAAATTATGATAGAAGACCAGAATGTTTTCAAATGTCAGAAATAAAACGGACATGAATTAGCGTATAAATACCTGATTGTTAAATGTTTGAATTTTATTTTATTGCAAAATCAAAAGACTTGAGTAATAGTAAATATAGGAGCCCGTAAATATTTGTTCTTCTTTAGGAGAAGTGGTTATTTCACAATTTTAGTATTTTACTTTTCCTATCTTAGCACAATCGCAATTAAATCGCATTATGAATCTTCCATATTCCCAAAATCTACCAGTGCCTAAACTTGCCTCGGCTTTTGGTAATACCTCTGCTACCTACAAGTTTTATTGGTTATTATCTATTATAGAGCTGGTTGAACATGGGCAGCTAACACTTTCTAAAAGAGCTTTGTTTGCGCGTATGATTGGTAATGCATGGTATACGGTTAATTATTTTCATGTATTTTTTGGCAAACAAGATTTGATACAGCAGGCGGTACAGTCTTTATTAAAACAGGAAGGAATGGCTATTGATGTAAAGAAAGATTTGTTATTAGATGTATTAGAGAATTCTGTACTCAAAACTACACAGCAAACACTTAATCACTTTAATAAAAATGTGCCGCATAGGTTTTTATCTCCATGGTTCACCAAAGAAAAAGGAGCTACTGATATCACTTATAGGAAGCACATATATATTTCTTCGCAGACATTTGAAAATGACTGTATGTATGCGCTTCATGATAATCATATAGTTATTAATCCCAAATGGACAGATTATTTAAAGACAAATGCAAAAATACTAAAGGATTTTATTTACTGGAACCTGACTTTGTTTTTGCAGGTACGTAACCCAAATGTGCCTGATATCGCCAATAAGCTTATTAGACCACCCCTTAGAGGTTCACTAAATAACCAGCGAAAAAACTATTGGGATATTGTATTTAAAGAGCTTGGGACAGTGAATTGTATATTTACCGGTAAAAGTTTGACAATTAGCGAATATGCCTTGGATCATTTTGTTCCGCATGCTTTTGTGTCTCATGATTTGATTTGGAATTTAATTCCCATTGATATTCATTTCAATTCAATAAAGAGCGACAAACTGCCTATTATGGAGAACCACTTTCAAAGCTTTTTCGAAATGCAAAAAACAGCTTTTGAGATTATGCGCAATCATGCTCCTAAAAACAAATTGCTTGAAGAGTATCTAGGTATTTTTCCAGATTTAACCAGTATACATGGTTTTGACTATATAAGATATAAAGACAGTATTCAGCCCTTGGTTACTATAGCCCATAATAATGGATTTGGCTATCTATTATGAGTTTGATTTTTACATGATTAATAGAGATTTCAATTAAATTTCTAAGTATGTCGAGACCTATGAAAACTTTAAAATAACCCACTGCCATCAGAATCAGAACTACACTCTTCAAGCAGCACTAGAAAACATTGTATTACGGAACTTCAGACTCCGCAACATAAGGATGATCTGATGAATTCCTATTTATTTAGTTTTGTTTTTTCTTCAGATTTTTTTTTTTTTTGGATTTTGGCCGGCAAACGGAAGGTTGGTTTAAGTGGTTAGTTTTACGTAAAAGGTAACAAGTTTTTATTCACTAATTTACTGCAACTCTAAGCTTCAGTTAATCTCAAGCTTAGAGTTTATAAATTAAAAATCGAGTTAATAAAATGAATACTTTTTTTCCTTGGCTACTTGGATGTGTTTACATCCATTTGAAAATATGGCTATTATCAGGACCAACTTTCATTATTTACTCGTCTTCCCCAATAAAGTCATCCAGTAGTCTTGAAGAGAATCCCCATCCGTCGGAAGCCTTTGCTCTTTTTAAAACATTTGCAAGTGGGTAAAAGTATGTTTATATTCACCTGACATATAAAATTTTTCATCCAACTCAAGTGCATCTTTTGTGTCGCAAATAATTAAATAGTTATCCTCGTCATTAAATCTTCTTGCACATTCCAATCGTCCAGTAAAACTTGATATTTTGCCTTTTTGCCTATTCTGTCGGATGTACGGAATAGGACAGGTCTAGTGTCAGGAAGATATTCTCTTAAAACAGTTTCCCATACATCGAAAAAAGCCTTTCTTTTTTCTTTTGGTCCGGTTCGAATCCAGTTTGTTACAAACGTTCTGGTTTCTGCTTTAATTATTGCATCTTTCTGCATAATATCAAGTAGATTTTGAGCCATTTCACTCTTCTGGATTTTTGATAACCGGTATTGAATTAATTTATCCATATTCTTATAAGTTAGCACCGGTGATTTTTCGTAATTGCTGTATTCAGAACTCACACTAAATGCTATGACAATCAGCTTGGGATTCCTTTATTTGCCATTCGAGGTTTAATTCGTAAAGCTTTCCAAATTTGACTACATGGTACAGATAGCAGTTTTGGTTTCTTTCGATTACTTCTAGAATTCAAGATTGATAGGATGAGCCCTCAGTTCACCATCTTTCCATTTTTTTATTGGATTCCTTACTATTGTTATTTTAGATTTTTGACTCAAAACATTTTTAACAATTAAGAAACTAAACTTGTCTCCTTGACCTAGCTTAAATTTTTTATAAGCCAATGACCATTGGTAGCCATTAACTGGAAATAGATCTTTATCCTCCATTTTTGTACTCTTGACCTCTATAAACTCTATCTCTTCTTCTCCCTTTTTTATGATAATATCACAACCGATCCCTTTTTTATTCTCAGAATTTAAAAGCGAAATGGTAATAATTTTTTTGTTTGCATTTTCAAAGGTTAAAACAGTTTCTGTTTCATTTATAAAACTTGCTTTTTTTGACCATAACTTTTTTAAATGCTTCATAGCTAAAGATTCACCTCTTTCTCCAATTTCATTTTTCATTTGTTGGCTTTGTTGATTTCGAGATGGAGCTTTAGGCGGTTCCTGGGAATTATTGTTATTTTGTCCTTCAGAATTACGATTACCTTCTTTTCCTTCGATGCCAGAATCATCAAATGGAACAAAGTCTTCTTCAATAGTTTCCATATCGTCGATTTCTGGGGCATTTTCTAATTCTTTTTTTTCTGCTTCGCGATTAGATTCTTTTGCCAGTTCATTAAGTGCTGCTGTTAAATCAATGCCCTTTTCATTACATAGTCTTTCAATGGCTTCAAACTGACTGAACAGTGCTTTTCGATCGGGAGGTAACTGTCCTAAAAGAATCTGTTCTGCCTCAGTTTGAAACTTTAAGTTTTCTACTAAAAGTAAACCTTCGTCAGACGCTTTTGGATAGTCTGGATCTAAATCTTTTAATAAAATTTCACGTGGTTTTTTGGGAATGGCACTATCATTGACAAAAAGCCAGTTTGTTTCCTGCAACGTTTTGAGGATTGAACTTCTAAACTTAGCAGTGTAGTAATATCTGTAAGTCCAGCTATATTCTGATTTAAAAAGCCTTCTTTTGTCACTTTCGCTGCTCAAATAGTTTAGCAGTACATTCCAGATTACTTTTGAGTCTTCTTTTGATAGTTTTTCCTGCGATATAAAATCTTCTAGTCCTTCTAACTTATGATCTACTATTTTTTCACCATGCCACTCAGTAATTCGGTGATCATTAGTGAGGCTGATACGTAGTTTTTCTTTTTGGCTATGGGATAATGCCAGCGAATGCTTCACCAGCCATGGATAGCTCTTTACATTGCATTTTTTTAAAAAGACATAAAGAGTTTCTTTATCTATGTTTTCATAAATGCTCATATTTATGAAGTAAATGCCTTCAGTTAAACTAAAATACTGCTTTAGCATTTCTGAAGGTAGATAGACATCTTGATAGTTCTGATAAGATTTTTTTCCAGTAAATGAATTGACCGCATGAATGAATTTAATGTTTTCATCACGTAACAGCTCAATTATTTCATCTTTAAAATTATCATTTGATTTACTGAATACCTCAAGGATCAGTTTAAAGTGTTCCAAATGTTTTTTTTGAGAAATATTAACCTCACTTGTTCTGTATAATGGAATAATATGATTCTTTATATTATCAAAAAGGTTTGGCTCTCTTATGCCAAGTTTATCTTTTATAAAAACCATTGCGCCTTTCGATTGCAGCACTTTTGGGCTTACAGTATTAAAGTTTGCTAAGTTTTGATTTTTGAAAGGAAGAAAAACGATAGGCTTGTCACTGGTGTCAAATGGTGGTATATGCTGGCCGTTGTCCAGTCGTATGATCGCCTTTTGCCTCAATACTCCTTGATCTTTTTTATTTCCATTTCGCCACAAGGATTCTTGCTTACCATTCAAAAACTCATAAAATTTTATCATCCAGGAATCTGATTTCAAGATGAAAAAAGCATCAGTGGTTTTGCGAGCAAAATCTTCTGGAGTGTATTCCTTAATGTTTAGCTGGTTTGTGAAGTAATTGTGCAGTTCCGGTGTTTTATCGGCAGTTATTTTAGTATCCATCCAGTATTTTTTTTCAAATAAAAGCTGTAGATCTGCCACACTTGAAATTAAGGATGTAAGTTCTCGACCTCGGACAATAGCTAAATCATGGGGTGCTTGGTAATTATTTTTAAACATTGTCGGCAGATATTTGCCCCCTTCCAAAAATTCCTCTTTTACTGCCTTGAAAAAAAACCAATATACGATTTTTGTATCTTCAATTTTATAGTTTAGTGGCAGTTGATTTAAGAAATCGATTGTAATAAGTTTATTTTGTGCGAGATGCTGCAACGCGCGTTTCATGAGCTTGCCGAGCTCATCGAGCAGTTCTATATTTACAGGAAGCTTAAAGTCAATATTATCACGTGCAGGGGTTGTACTGAACGGAGCTTGAATCAGAAAATTGAGAAATGTCTCATATCCGGTTTCAAAAAAAGCAAATAGATTGCTCGTGTCAGCTTTAACAATTTGCAGATTTGCATCTTTAACATCTTGTTTGAAAGCTATAGCGATATTTGGTTTGTTTTTTAATTTTGAAAATTCCTTACTGGCAACAGTTGTTTTGAAAACTAAGTATTGATGTTTTTCTTTATTAACTGACAGGATTGTTTTAAAAGCCAAATCATTACCTGCAATCGATTTTTCTTTTTTATTGAAGACAAATTTTACATCATTCCATTTTAACGTGATGCTATTTAGGTTGGAAAGAAATAAAAGATTATAGTACTCAAAGGTTTCAAATTTTGATCTAATCAGCTGGTAGATTTCGGTGTTGCTTAATTTTTTGTTTTTAAAATTTAATGTTATCGTTGTGTCTTTGAAATTATTGTTTTCAGTGAATCTGTCCGGTAATACAAAATCAATTATTTGGAAATCATATATTCCGGATTGGATTCGTGGACTTTCTGTTACAGCGTAGACTGATTTAAAACCTATACCAAATTTTCCGATTTTTTCTAAATTTTTCTTTTTTTCATTCTGTAGATTGCTGATACCCGTTATTGCGTTAATATCAGTATATGTGAAATGTGTGCCGTTATGATTTACCACTAAAGCATCTTCTCGTAAATCAAAAGTAATTTCTGTTGCTTTGGAATCCTCAGCATTCTGCAATATTTCATATACAAAGTGGGAAGCATCAGAATATAGGCCAACTAATACGGTTGTTAGATCAAAGCCATTTTTTACTTGGGCATCCACAAATTCCTTTCTATTATTTATTAGTTCTTGAATCGTCATATTATCGATCATATTATATTAGGTTAATGGACTTTTAAAATTTTATTTTAATAGCTTGAGTTAGATTGCAAAACCAAACGATTATGTATTGGTATTTTTTGCTATGTTTTGTTTGATGATTATAATTTTGGTTTTTAGCTAAACAGCAATTCCTAAGGGATCCAAAATACTTGTTACAAATTCTTCAAGGATAAATTCCTGACCATGATAAGTATAAGGTACTTTATCAAATTCTCTCCAGGCCTCCGCCAAAAGAGCTACATATTCTCCTGTTACGGGGTCTGTTGGTGCATCGACTCCCTTAGGGTTGCGTAATAGCTGTCCCAGCCATTCTCGGATTAGGACACAGGCAGGATTGTCGGGATAGCTGGCATAATCACAATGCAAGGAAATTATTCTTTCTAGTCGACTTTTTTTGAAACCTGCAGCCAGTTTTCTCTCTTCAGCTTGGCATAAATAGTGGATGCAGCTTCCTAAGCATCTAATTGTATCAATAACCCTGTTCTCTGTCTGCTCTTCTTTTGCTAGTTCTAGCCAGCCTAACATTATATCAAATTGTTCATAAATTATGTAATGGGCAAATGATGGGTGCTCTGAGTCTCTTTTGTAATTGTTTTCCAATGGTATATTCTTGATAAGAAGATCGGTCATATTTCTAAAGTAAAAAAGCCACATATGCCAGTTGCTGTTTCTAAATATGGATTCCCTAACCATATAATTAAAGTAGACGGTTGCTATCCATATTTTATGATTCCATAATTCTGTTATCAATTGAAAATCATACTCCTTTTCTAAAAACTCTTTTTGCGTGACGTCATATTTTAATGATTTAATAGCACCTTCGCCTACAGGATACCAAACGCTGTTTTTAACAGCAACTTTGGTGTTAACCAATAAGCCTGTAAGTATAGGTAAGTCGACCGATTTGTCTCTTTCTAGTATACTTGAACTTGAATCATTCATAATCTTTAGCTCATCTACAAGCGATTGGTTTTTTGATTCAAATATTATTTCAATGTACAGTTTTACTAAATCGGGATTAGCAGCCCTGTCTTTTATCATTCCTTTAAAAACTGTAGCAAATAATACAGGATATTTTGATGCCACAGTTTTGACAAATATTTCATTTTGAATGATATGACCGTAAACCATAGCTCCAAATTTTGTGCGTTTTGGTTTTATCAGTTTCTCAAATTCTTTATCTGATTTAGATCTAAGTCTAAAGGCAAGCAAGTTATCTTCTTCTTTTGTTAAATTTGATAGACCTGTTAAATAAGTCTGAATATCTACCAAATGATATTTGTTAATGTAGCCAACTAATAATTCTATCTCATTTTCCTTTAATAATGAGTTGTAAAGGGTGATTAGCTTTTTGGATTTACCGCTTGAAAAATAGGAAAACGAAACCTTTATGATAGGATATGCAATAACTACTAACGACAAAATGTAAGCCCAGATAGAGGCTGGGATACCTTTCTCAATTCTAAAAGAGTTCAAACCATTAAACCAGTTTTCCTCAAGCCAGTCAAAAGACATTAAATATAACATGAAAAAAAGACTAAAAACAAGCGCTGTCATTTCCAGTTTTGAGAAAAAAAGTAAAATAAAGTTTCTTTCTTTTTGAGGGATAAATGACCAGATGGCAAGAGCCAAACCTATTAAGGTTAGAAAATCAGATGGTTGCATTGTCTATAGTATATATTAAATTTATAATTTATCGATTAGATTAGGGTTCCTATTAATTAAAAAACTTCGAAGTGCCTTTATTCCAGATTTAAAATTTCAGGCAAGTCAGTTGGTCTTCTGTTTAATGATTTATTGGGATTGTCAATTTAAACTGGAGATTGTGTCTCTATAAAATTTAAAAAGTGCAACGTGCAAAGATGCAAGGGCAATACCAAAATGTCTTTATTTGAAAATATTCGTGCAATAAACATTTGATTTTTTGGAAAGACTTTGTAAAAGACTTCTTTATCCAAAAATATAAATTCAGAGTTTAAATTGAGCGAGTATTTTTACGTAAAAAAATAAAAAATATTGATCAAGAAAAACAGCGTTTTGTTTATAGTTAACGATGACATATCGCTTTATATAACAAAGATTCTTTTAGTTTTAGAGGGAAATCATTTGGCATGTTTTGTTAGTCAGCAATAATAAATCATTCTTTTTTTTTTATTTGATAATTCTGCGATGGGTGAGTCTCGGTTTTTTTAAGAGCTAAAAAAAATGAGACTTTTTTATTTTCAAGTAGTAATACATTAGTTAGCTATGATTTTCGCTGGAGGAGGAGGCTGGCTAAAAAGGTTCTTCATGAAAAGGGGAAGATATTTTTTTTCTTGTTTAAAATCCTGGTAATAATTATTTTTTAACTGCGCAAAATAACTGCGTACAGCTTAAGTATCTTTGATCTTGTTTAGTAATCATAACTAAATTAGATACCGTAATTATTAAATAAAAAAACCGCAGGCAGAACAGTAAGTAAGCTGAAGAATGGGATTCGCTTAGTCTCGAAACCACTGTAATACATAATCTTACTAATTACTATAAAAAGGAACTAAATGGAAATAACCGAATTTAACGGCGAATTGTTTAAAGATTTTTTTGAAATTGTTCATCGGACAATGGAAGATATTCGTACTCATCCAGATTATAGCTTATCCAAAAACAATCATCTTTTATTGGGTCCAGAAGCCCATCATTGATGATACGTTTTCGAGTCTTACCCCATTTCCTAAAGTGACAGTGGTGGCAAAAGTATGTCTGGCAACATACCATGTAAGATGTTTGTCTATGCCACAGACATCAGCTATTTCCTTCAGATAGGCATTCATTTTCTGATTGGAAATTTTCGGGATAAGACCTTTCTGCTGATTTTTATATTTAGAAATAATTTTCTCAACGGTTGGTAATACAGGCACATTGGCTCTAATGGCAGTTTTAGCTCTGCTGGTCATAATCCATAAGTTTCCATTTGAATCTTCAGATATGTTTCTTTCGGTTAGATCCATGGCATCGACGGGTGCATATCCTGTATAGCAACTGAAAAGGAATATATACTTGACCTTTTCGAGACGGGGTGTTGAAAATGTTTTATTCTCGATCGTATTCAGTTCAGGCTGAGTTAGGAAAACAGCATCTTTTACGCTTAGCCTTCCGTCATAAACGATGAATGGGTTTTTTATGCTCAAGTCCATTTTGATGGCGTAATTGCATGCAGTTTTATACATCTTCATATATTTTACCACTGAATTGTTTTTGATGCCTGTCTGCTCTTTAAAACTGCTCTCATACTTAAGGAATTGTTCCAGTTTAAAGACAAATGAGCTTGATATTTCAGATGCGAGCATATCTTCCTTTTTGTAGTTACTGGTAATGAAGTCCAAAAGTAAATCTTTCGCTCTTTTGTACTTCTGCAGTGAAGCAGGTGCGCGCTCTCCCGAGTTAACTCTTTTGGTGAAGAATACATTGTATGTTTCCAAAATTTCAATTATTGTGGGACCATGTAGCTGGTCTATTTTGGCTTTGCCTGTAATTTCAGCTTTTAATAATAGAAGGTTGACCTCGGGATCAATTCTAAAGAGTTCAGTAAATTTTTTGGCTGCATTAAGTTGGAAAAGGTCAAGTAGATTTTTGATTACTATTTCCTTTTCAATTTTAAGCTGGTTTCTAAGGCTATTAGTGCTGGACCATCTTTCTTTTGAAATGGCTTGTCCGGTTGACATTGAAATTTGTTTGTCATTGTAGCTCAAACGTGCATAGATTGGAGATTCGGCGTTCTTGTTTACTCTGTCGGATTTCTGGTAAAAAATTACTTTTAACATGTTATCTAGTTTTAAAATTAATAATCAAATTGAATAAAAAATTTTAAGAGAGTCCATTGATAGCAGGGAATTCCCGGGGAATTCTTTCTTTTTAGTTACCCATTTTTGAGAAAAATTATCCAAAAAAAACTGGATAACTAATAGGGTAACCATTCTTTGATAAAACATGTGCTTTTTGAAAAGTATGAAAAACGAAAAAGCCTTTAAACACTAGTGTTTAAAGGCTTTTGACTTGTGCGCCCAGCATGGGCGATAACTCTAGGGTGTAAGTCCCAAGCACGCCTTTACAGTGGGAAGTGCTAGCTGAATGCAAGGGTGTCCATCGCGAGATGGAATCTGAAGGAAGCAGTAGGCAAACTCTTGGCCTGACGGAGAGAAACTATATACAAGGCCAGAAATGTTGGATAAGGTTGCAAGTCAAACTGAAGTCCCAAACTGTACGGAAGCATGATGGTAAATATAGCAGGCAGATGAGAGGAAAGTTATCGTTCTTACCTGGGGAGATCTTATAGACATAGGGAAGTTTTTTTTTTACAGCACTATGGATTAACAATTGCTATAAGAAGTCAGCAGAGGTCGTAGTAGGTGCTGGAGAAGAGTACTGAAGGACTGAACTTAATTAAGTGAGTAGTAAATGAATTTTACCTATTAAGGGACGAATGCAGAATATATCAAATCATTTTGATAACTACCTTGGGAAGGATAGGACGGAATCCGAGAGCTACCAAGGAGTGCAGACCTTTATTGGGATAACTGAAAACAACCTCATGGAAGTACATTTAGTTCAGGGGGAGCTACTAGAGCTAATCGTAAGCCCTTCCAATATGAATCTGGCTTATAAAAGAGTCAGATCCAATAAAGGAAGCTTTGGAATAGACAAGTTGTCCACTGAGATTTTATTAGAATGGCTCTTAGAACATAAAGAGTCATTGATCAAATCGCTAGAAAGTGGGAAATACAAACCTAAGGCCGTTCGAAGAGTTGAAATACCTAAAGAGGGAGGTAGAACAAGGTCTCTTGGCATTCCTACTGTTGTAGACCGCTTAGTGCAACAAAGTATTGCCCAAATCCTAACCCCTATTTACGAGCAAGAGTTCCACTCAAGTAGTCATGGGTTTAGGCCTAAAAGAGGGTGCCATACTGCTTTGAAAGAAGTAGAAAGTCACCTTGATGACTGATACTGCTATGTAGTGGATCTAGACTTAGAGAAATTCTTTGACACTGTGAATCACAGTAGGCTTATAGAGCTACTATCAAAGAAAGTCAAAGACCCACGAGTGATATCCCTTATCCATAAGTATCTAAGGTCTGGTGTTGTTGTGGGGAACAAATTCGAAGAAAGTGTATTAGGAGTTCCTCAAGGCGGTCCTCTAAGTCCATTGTTGAGTAATATAATGCTCCACGAACTGGACAAGGAACTCGCCAGACGCGGACACCGCTTTGTACGCTACGCAGATGATTGTCTAATCTTCTGTAAAAGCAAGAGAGCATGTCTTCGTGTCAAGGAAAGTATAACTGCGTTTATTGAAAACGTATTATACTTAAGGGTAAACAAGGAGAAAACTACGGTTGGGTATATAAAAGGAAAGAAATTCCTTGGATATAGCTTCTATAACAAAAGTAAAGGGAAATGGGGGCTATGTGTACATCCAAAGAGTTATGGTAAACTCAAAGACAGGCTAAAGGAAATTACTAACCGCAGTAATGGTATGGGGTATCAAAAGATCAAGGAACTCTTAAGGTCTTACCTGCAGGGTTGGATATCCTATTTTAAACTAGCCGATATGTCAGGCAGGATTAAACGTATAGACGAATGGCTTCGATTTAGAATACGAATGTTAATATGGAAAAGCTGGAAGAAGATAAGCACTAAATACAACAATCTAAGAAAGATTGGAGTTAAAGACAACCAAGCCTACCAGTGGGCTAATACCCGAAAGGGGTATTGTCGAACTGCGCTTAGTCCAATCCTGCAAATAGCCTTAGACACACAAACTCTAAAAAAAGCTGGATATACATTTATGACTGACACCTACCAAAAATGTATCGTAAATTAAGAACCGCCTTGGTACGGATCCGTATGCCGGGTGGTGTGGAAGGTCACCTAGGGAAATAATCCCTAGGTTCCTATCCGATTTAAAGTTTCTTTTGAAACTTCTACTGGCGGAGAAAGAGGGATTCGAACCCCCGGACCTGTTACAGTCAACAGTTTTCAAGACTGCCGCATTCGACCGCTCTGCCATTTCTCCAGTATGTCGCTATCATTTTCTGATTGCGAGTGCAAATATAAGGGGTTTTTTCGATTGTGGAAATTTTTTTTTGAACTATTTACAAAGAAAATAATATCACATGTGAATACAAGGGAAACATAAGCAAAATTTAAGTGTATTTTACAAGACTACTATTTTAAATTAGAAACCGTAAAGTGTTTTTCAACAGAATCTTACCAGTTTCCAATTCTTAAATCCTATCCTTCTACTGCAATCAATAATATTTAAAAAGAACTATTTCATCCGATGCCTTGGCAGGTTTATTTCATGCTCTTAGGCAGGGGCGCGGATAATGCGGAGTGTAGTATAGAATTGAAGACTTTTCATTCCTCTATCCTAAACGATCATGAAGCTTTAAGGAAAGAGGAGGAAGGCTATACCCAAATACCACCAGTGAGAAAGTTGGACAATGGGATGATCGGCCAGAACTTAACACAGATCAGACGCGATGTGCAGGAGATTATCTATGGATGGACAAGCTTCTGGATGATCCCGCTCTGAGACATCTGGAGGTGAATAAGAAGAGATGATTTTTCAGTAAGGAATCAATTATGAAATTAGCATGTTGTAATATAGGCTTCATAATGGACAAAGAATTGTGTTTATTAATCAGAAAATTAGGTATAAATACCTAAAACTACGTTGCGTTAAAATTATATATTTGATCTGTAAAATAATCTTTTACCCTTTAAAATCTATAATTATTTTGCTTTTAAACAACTAACCCTTAAAAATGAACTAACATGAAAAAACATTACATCTTAATTGTATTATGCATTTTCTCTGTTTTTGAAATGCAGGCTCAGACGCCATCCATAAATGAGTCACAAAGCATGTCCTATATCAGCGAATCTTTTACAAAAAAAATTGATCGAAAAATCAAAAAATTGCAAGACGGTAATAGTAAATTAAAAAAGCAGATTGCGGATGGAAAAAATGCGGGCAATACGGCTGAATTTACAGCTGAAGTTGCATCTAATGACACTGAAATAGCAGCGCTTCAAAAAAAGAAAAATATATACGGAAGTGTGGATCCAAAAAAGGACTATGAGAGTAAATATAATAAAATGATAACAGACAAGCAGGATACCATAAATAGTGTATATGGTGAGAATTTAAAGAAGGATAAAATTAGTCTTGCCGAGATTGATTCCATTTATAAGTTAATTGCTAAAAAGAGACAGGAAATAGAAACTCTTCAAAGAGAACGAGATGAAAAACTGGCCGCTTTAGGAAGATTTCCATGGTTTTTCCCAACAGTTAAAAGGATAAACAGGAAAAACTTCTTTCACGATATGTACAGTAATAAAACCGATAAAACCATACTGCTGAATTCATTTGCATTAAATGGCAATAGCGATGCCTCAGCGGTGCAGACAGAAGTTGTCACTGATAACATGTGGGCTCTCAGACTTTCTTTTGGCAGTGTGCTTTCGGTTTCTAACAGTAAAAGTGATGATTCAGAAGAATCGCCGGCAGATCAAACAAAAAAAGAAACGCAGCAGGAAGCTTTCAGCCGCTTAATTAACGGAGGAGGTAACTTTTATTTAGATATGATTCTTCCAGTCTTTACAACCAATCAGAACAATGGCGACCAGATTACATTTTATGGATATGCCAATTTAAGGGGAGCAATGGATCTTGAAGGTTTCAGCAGTAATGTAAATACATCGACAGGGAATGGAACACTGGGTTTAAATGCTTATTTAGGAATTTCTTCCGATAATAAGAAATTTAATTTCTTTGTGCAGGGAAATACCAACTATACCGTCGGCACAAATGAGTTTTACAGTAATTTGGGACTGCACAATGAAAAAGCTTTTCTCAACGGAAAAATAATAGCAGGGGTCACTATGCTTAACCAGTTTAGATTATCAGCCATAATCAATGCTTTTGGAAGCGATGAGCAAATCAGAAGCAATAAAGTTGTGGTTGGCATTCAGGTACTGCCTGGCTTTTAAACATTCCTCCATACATAGAATTTTGCCGGACGGTTCATTAGCTATGTAGTTATAGTATTCAAGTTAAAGTATAAGGCTGAAAAGAGAAATGTTTTCAGCCTCTTTTTTATTGGTTTACATCAGAAACATTTTAAATGATGAGAAAATATTTAAGTTTTTCTTTGACTTCATTGAAGCACTAACCTTCATTTCATCTTTTTAGCAAACTATACAAGTCTAAAAAAATAAGAGAGTACTTTAAATACTTAAATAAAAAGAAGGTATACAGAGGAAAAAAATTAAGGGCAGGTGATCTGGAAGAGCAATTAGTTTGCTCTACTACTGCAGAATGTAGTGATAGCAGAACTTTATGATAAATCATTACAATTAAAAACAGATTCGCCTGCAAAATGGTTCATTGAATATGTCTTACCTTATTATCCAAACTAAAATACTATACCAATTAATACTGTCTTGTGCTGTCTTATGGGAGTGGTATTGTAAATTTGGCACCATTATCTTTTACTTATGGCTGCAATTTGGGTCATGATGCCTTTTTGTTATTTTTCTGCACAGCGAAAGTCCACTTTTGCACCTGATCCTTAGTTTTTTTTAACTCATGCAGCTCTAGGGGTTTTAAAGTTACTCCTTTGTCTGCTTGATCTACTTATATTTTGATTTTAAAGCTTTTTAGATCCATTACCTTAACTTTTTGTAGCAAAAAAGGTATCCACTCCAGTCTATTAATGATCCTAATAAAATATAACTTAGTGTTTTCTGGTTAAAAATAAGTTTTATAGGCTCCATTTTATTTAGGGATTAAAAGGTCAGTCTATAGTAAACCTAAAATTTTAGCTTTTTCAATTAAATCTTTATCACTTCCTTTTCCTTTTAGAAGTTGATCTTTTATGTTTGCCTTTCTTTTCTCTATTGCACTCATCGAAAGAGGAATGTAATCTGGAAGGTTTACAGTCTTTACGCCTTCTGATATTAAGATTAAAATTTGATTATCGTGATTATCCCAATTTATATTTTTTTTAAATAGTTCTCTTTGTGATTCTATTATTGTACTGCTTCTGAATATTTCTCCCTCTATAATACTTTTGCAAATTATTGGAAATAATTCAAAATTGATATCACTTTTTGATATAAATCCTTCAGGACAAATTCCTTTTATAATTTTGTCTACAGTCAAAGGCTCACTTCTCATTGTAAGAAGGACTATTTTACAATTAACAAATTTTTGTCTTATTAGAGCCGCCAAATCAATACCATTGTTAATATTTAATTCTTTGTATGGAGGCATATTAATATCAAGGAGAGCAAAATCTATATTTATATTTTGCTTTTGGTGCGAGATGATTTGGTTATAGGCATCTTCACAATTGTGGCTTTTTATAAAAGTTGGAAAATTTTCCTGAAAAACATTATCTGATAAAAGGTTAATATAACTATCCACCGTCATTGGGTGGTCATCGACGATTAAAATATTAAGACTCATATTTGTTTAATTCTATTTGAAACAAATCTAATAAATATTACGGACTTTCCGTACAATTTTAAAAATAGCATTATTTTTTAATATTAAAAAATACCAAAGATTTAATTCCTAAAATAAAAATAAAAATTACGGACTTACCGTAATGTGATTTTTTAGTTTTTACAGATGTGTTATGTGTTGATTAGTAATTAGTTAAAATGTATTTTTTTTCTGGATTAAACGAAATGTTACGGATTTACCGTACATTTTATTTTACCGTTCGTCGTTTTTTTGCTGTAGTAATAATCAACTAATAAAAAATTATGAACAGCAAAAAACTAATTTCAGGATTACTTGTTTCAATTGCAATATTAACCGCCTCATGTACCAATGATGATTACGAAATGCCGGAGATCAAAAACGGTAAATCTGAATTTTTACCAAAGGATAATTTGAAAAACGAAATTCGTACTGTAATAAAAGATTCAACCCAAATAAAAGAAACCTATGCAGACGATGATGGTGAACCAAGTAACCCAAAACCACCTAAAAAATAATTGTAAAAAAAATCTGTGATTTATTTTTAGTTTAGATGCTCTTCCATGTTTCAAAATAGTATATTTGAAACTGTTAAAAAAAATCAATTCGACATTGAAGACTCTGATCAGAATTACATTTTGTTTGTTTATATTATTTTCATTTTTTTCATGCAAAAAAAATGAAACCATCGTATTTGATAAAATTCATATTGAAAATTTATCCAAAAAAAATAAAGAACATTATCTGGATTCGATATTTGATTTATTGCAAAATAAAAAAAACGATTCAATTGTTAGAAATCTGTATTTGGATGTAGCATTACAATACTATTATCTCAACAATTTAGATAAATCTTTGTCTGTTAGCTTTAAGGCTCTGCAACTCTCTAAGCGGGCAAATGATAGTGTTAGAATAGCAAAAGCCTCTTATTATATTGGGGATTGCTATGAAAATTCAAAGAAAGACAGTGCTTATTTTTATTATCTAAAGGCCGAAAAAATATATTATAAAATAAGCGATTATGATAATGTGGGAAGAATGTTGTTTAACAAAGCCTACGTTTTATTTTATGATGGTAATTATGTAGAATGTGAAATTGAAGTTTCTAAAGCTTTACAATATTTAAAAAAATCAGGGAACCATCAATTGTTATATTCATGTTATACATTGATGGGAAATTGTTTGGAAAAACTTGTAAATTATGATGAAGCATTGAGGTATCATAATCTTGCACTTAGCGAGATAAAGAAAATGAAAATCAATGATGATGCTATTAATAATTATAGAGTAACCTCAATTATTAATATTTGTAATTTATATGATTTACATGGGCAATACTCAAAATCAATACAACAATTAGAAACTCTTGTTTCAGAGAATGATTTAAAGACAAAATGGCCTAGATTGTACGCCAATGTTTTAAGTAATCTTGCCTATTCTAAAATGAAAAGCGGAGATTATAAAAATGTTGAATCAATGTTTTCCAAGTCTCTAAAAATAGTGGATAGTATTGGAGTAAAATCCGACTTACTGTATAAGAAAATTTATATGGGACAATATTATTTAACTCAGAAAGATACAATTAAATCCATTGAAACTATAAAAGAAGCCAATGAGTTGGCAATTAAACTCAATAGCAGCAATGAAATTTTAATGTCTTATAAATTACTTTCTGAAATAGATAAAGAAAATAGCTTGCGTTATACTACAGATTATATAAAAATCAGTGATAGTATTAATGTAGTTCAAAAAAATGCTCATGAGAAGTATGCAAGAATTGAGTATGAAACTTCAAGAATTAAAGATGAAAATAAAGTTTTGACAAAGGAAAATTTTTATATTTTAATAATTTCGTTCGTATTAGTTTTACTGCTACTGGTAATTCTAATATTGAGATATTCTAAATATAAAAATAAGGAATTACAGTTTTTAAAGAAACAAAAACTAGCCAGTGAGGAAGTATATTCACTTTTGATGGAGCAGCATGAAAAAATAAACAATGCAAAAGAGAAAGAAAAATCAAAAATTGCAAAAGAACTTCATGACGGTATAATGAATAGAATTTATGGTGTTCGAATGAATCTGGGTTTTTTTAATTCTAAATGTGATCAGGAAATTATTGAAAAAAGAAAAATTTATATTTTCGAGCTCCAAAATATCGAAAATGAAATAAGAACAATATCGCACGATTTAAGCCATAGTTCTTTATTGGATGGAAATGATTTTAATCTTCTGTTATTAAATTTAATTGAAAATCAAAAGGATATCAGCAATACGCAATTTAAATATAGTAACAATGAAGATGTGGATTGGGTGGCAATACAAAATATTTATAAAATAAATTTGTACCGCATTATTCAGGAAGCTATTTTGAATATTAATAAATACGCAAATGCGGAAAATTGCGATATTAAATTTGAGAAAGAAAATAATTCTTTAAAAATGACCATTACAGATGATGGGGACGGGTTTGATATAAAAAGTAAAATAAGCGGTATTGGATTAAGTAATATGAGAGAAAGAACAGAATCTCTGGACGGACATTTTAATGTAGATTCTCAAATAGGCTCAGGCACAAAAATTGAAATAACTTTTACCATTTAAATGTTTTAGTCTTTTTAATACTTTACAGCAAAAAAAACGATATTGAATATTCAATATCGTTTTTTTTTGTTTAAAAAAGAGGCTTTCCTTTCATTTCATCTGCTTGTTGAAAATTTATTGAAAAAGTTTATTTCTGTTTAAATCCATTGTTAATGTGTTTGTTAGTTTAATTTTTATGAATGATTAGTGTTGCCTTGCAATTTGATCAGAAAAAAAAATACGCTCTTGTCAAGAAATAGGCACACCCGTAATTATTAGTTAAAAACCCCGTAATTTTTAAATAACCTATGTACCTAATTTAGCCTAAAATAATAATCATAATTGCGATTTAAAATTATTATTTGAGACTTGTACTAAAAGTTATATCTGCGAAAGATTAGTTGCAACCTGGTATAGAAAAGACAGACAATCCTCAAAAAAACATTTTAAAACCTCTAAGAATACAGAAATTGTTTTTGATCAAAATAAAAATTTAAAATTTTATGGATATGAACCACCAGCCAAATAAAAATAGTTTTAGCTCAAAATATTGGAACAAAAAAACATCAGGGAGAGAACAATTCAACGAGTCAGGTCAAAATGAAATTACTCAGAAAACTATTATTATTGATGTAGATAAAATTAATTACTTTAATAAACTTACCAATAAAAACTTAGTTGCTCAATATACTGTAATTAATGCTGTTTATTGCTTTTTGCTTAAAAGATTAGTAAACAATTTTGACGGTGCTCTTGTATCTTGCTATGAGGAGAAAAATCCTTTATTTTTTTCATTTTCAACAAATCTGAAAATGTCATTTAAAGAGTATCTTCAAAATATAAAAAATGAGATTCTTGAAACATTAGAGAATGCTGATACTGTTTTTTTGACAAATAAGGAAAATTGTAATCTAGACCGGTTTTCTAATTATGGTTTGAATTTTAACGCGACCAATCCAATAAAATGTAATGGAGTTTTACTAGACATACGATTAGATGAGATTGGTGGGATAAAAATTATAACATCTTATAAGGAAGGTTTCATAAAGGAAAATGTGTTACAGTATTTGGTTGATCATTTTACTTTTTTCATTGTAAATCTGGAGCTTTTTATCAATCTTGACTTATCTGAATATCAATTATTATCTGAAAATGAAAAACATCACATTACAGTAGATTTTAATAAAACAGCTGCAGTATTTGCGCAAGATAAAAATATTATTGATTTATTTGAGAGTCAGGTAACCAAAACTCCGGAAAATATAGCTGTTAGATATGAGGCTAAACAATTAACTTATCTGGAGTTAAATGAAAAAGCCAATCAATTTGCAAGTTACATTTCTGCTTTGCATCAAATCAATACAGGTGATATTATTGGTGTGTATTTACCTAAATCTGATTTGGGAATAGTTGCTTTTCTGGCGATTTTAAAACTAGGTGCCGTCTATATGCCAATTGATACAGATTATCCAATTGAAAGAATCAATTATTTAATACAAGACAGCGGTTTAAAGCTTCTGATCTATGCCAATACAGAAAAACCAAGCACTGATCTATGCGAATTAATCTCTGCAGATCCAATAGGGTTAGAAGCATATAACGCTAATAATCCCGATACAGTGATACTGCCTAAAGATTTAGCTTATATAATCTACACTTCTGGTTCTACAGGATTGCCAAAAGGCGTATTGGTGGAACACCAGAGTACGATAAATATGTTTTTGGATCAAATTCGATCATTTGAAATTACAGAAAAAGATGCTATCGTATGGTTTGCCTCGGTTTCCTTTGATGCTTCAATATCAGAGATTTTAATGACCTTGAACAGCGGTGCTACCTTGTGCATTCCTTCAAAGGACACCATCAAAGAAAAAAAACAATTTGTAAGTTTCTTAAAAGAGACTAACGCCACTGTTGTAACTTTCCCGCCAAGTTATTTAGAATTACTCTCTGATACTGATATCTCAGGGCTAAGATGTATTATAACAGCCGGGGAATCTGCCAATACCCTTAAAGCGCTAAGCGTGACAGCACTTGGAATCGATTACTACAATGCCTATGGCCCTACAGAATGTACAGTTTGTGTCTCTATATACAAAGTAACTGGAAATGATTTAGACAAATCGATTATCCCAATAGGCAAACCCATTGCCAATACCCAGGTTTATATATTAGATGAAGAATTGCAGCCTTTACCAATTGGTGTTTCGGGAAAAATATATGTTTCCGGAGCTGGTTTGACAAGAGGATATTTGAATAAACCAGAACTTACAAATGAAAAGTTTATTTCAAATCCATTTATTGAAGGATCGCAAATGTATGATACCGGAGATCTGGGTTATTGGTTGGCAGATGGTATGATAGAGTTTTTAGGCAGAAAAGATCATCAGGTAAAACTACATGGTTTTAGAATTGAACCAGGGGAAATTGAAAGCACAATTTTGCAGTATTCCAATACTATTAAACAGGTTGTTGTTGCCCTAACAGAGCACAATGAGCAAAAAGTTCTGGCCGCTTATCTGGTAGCCGATACCATTATAGATAAGTCAGCCTTACGTGATTTTCTTAAAAACAGATTACCAGAATATATGGTTCCCGGGTTTTATATAGCATTAGAAAAATTGCCTGTAACAACTAATGGTAAAATAGATAAGAAATCGCTCCCTGCAATAAATTTCGAGACTATTATCAGAAAACAATATAGGGCTCCAGGCAATAAAATTCAAGAAGATTTAGTAGCAATATGGGAAGAAGTTTTAGGTATTGAAAAAGTAGGTATTACAGACGATTTCTTTGAATTAGGGGGACATAGCTTAATTGTAGGACAGGTAATTAACAGAATAAACCAGTCTTTAGGAAAAACAATATCATTTAAAACTTTTTTTTCTAGCCCTACTGTAGAAAAAATAAGCTTGCAGTTAAACAACAGCAGTTATCTTGCAATTCCCAAAGCGCCAGAAGCACCATCTTATCCTCTAACTGCTTCTCAAAACAGGCTTTGGTTACTAAGCCAGATAGAAGAGGGGTCTTTAGCATATAATATGCCGGGAACTGTAAACTTTTATGGGGATGTGGATAGTGATAAGCTGGAAGAGGCATTTAGACTTCTGATAAATCGTCATGAAATTTTAAGAACTTATTTTAAAGCAAATCAGCAAGGAGACGTTGAGCAATTTATCTTACCTGCACAAGAGGTAAATTTTAGCATAAGCACAGAAGATTATAGTGTAGTTACAAATCAGCAACAAGCAATCTCTAATTACTTAGAGACTAAAAACAGTATTGGATTTAACTTAGAAAATGCCCCTTTGCTAAGAGCTTCCCTGATTAAATTAAACGATAAAAACCACTTGTTTTTCTTATCCCTGCACCATATCATTGGTGATGGATGGACAGTACAGTTAATAATGTCTGAAATTGTAAAAACCTACAATGCCTTAAAGCAAGGTAATGAGATCAATTTACCAGAATTAAAAATTCAATACAAGGACTATGCCTTATGGATTAATGAAGCGCTAGGAGAAGAAAAATACCAAGCATCTGAAAAGTATTGGTTAAAACAATTTTCTGATCAAATACCGGTATTAGACTTGCCAGGTGTAAAAACACGTCCGTTAATTAAAACCTACAATGGAAACACGATTAAACATACTTTTGGGCAAAATTTTTTAGATAAAGTAAAGAAATTTTCTGCAAATCAGGATGTAACTTTATTTATGACTTTAATGTCTGCTGTAAATGCATTATTGTACAGATATACTGGCCAGGAAGATATAATCATTGGAACCCCTATAGCAGGAAGGGAACATCCTGATTTAGAAAATCAATTGGGACTGTATTTAAATACGGCTGCTATTAGAACAAACATAAAAGAAAAAATCAATTTTTCAGATTTAACCACAGCGCAAAAAGAAACGCTCTTAAGTGCTTACGATCATCAAAATTATCCTTTTGATGTCCTGGTAAGCAAATTAAATATAAAAAGAGATACAAGCAGATCTCCTTTATTTGATGTTTTGGTGGTATTGCAAAATCAGGGACAGTTAAAAAATATAAATACCGAAGAATTCTCAGAGATCACAATTAGTAATTTTGATTTTAATTACAAAACTTCTCAGGTCGATATTAGTTTTAGGTTTGTTGAAACCAGTGGACTGGATCTTGAAATAGAGTATAATACAGATTTATATGAAAGTTCTCTTATCGAAAGAATTTTTAATCATTTTGAAAACCTTCTTATTAAATTAATAGAGCAGCCTTTACTGCCTATTGATCAGATAGATTATTTAACAGATAAGGAAAAGCACCAATTATTATTTGATTTTAATAATACAGACCTTGCCTACCCAAGGGATAAAACAATAATCGATTTGTTTGAAGAGCAAGTACTTCAAACACCTGATAAAACAGCGGTTATATTTGAAGATGTTCAATTAACTTATCGCCAATTAAACGAACAATCAAACCAATTAGCGGCTTACCTAATAGAGAATTATGCCATTGAAGCTAATGATTTGGTTGGTATAAAGTTAGAGAGAAGCGAAAGGATGGTAGTGGCTGTTTTTGGAATTTTAAAATCCGGAGGCGCGTATGTTCCTATTGATGTTAGCTATCCTCAGGACAGAATCGATTATATAGTGAAAGATGCCAATCTTAAGATTTGTATTGATGAGAATGAAATGGATCAATCCAGATCGAAGCAAAAAAGTGATGTAAAACCCTCGGTTCAGGTAAGTTTAAATCATTTGGCCTATTGTATTTATACCTCGGGATCTACCGGAAAACCAAAAGGAGTATTGAATCACCATGCTGGTTTATACAACAGATTACTTTGGATGAAATCATATCTGGAGGTGAACGATGGGCAAGTTTTTCTTCAAAAAACCCCTTATACTTTTGATGTTTCAGTATGGGAACTAATCCTGCCTTTTATTACCAAAAGCACTCTTGTTGTTGCAAAACCCCAAGGGCATAAAGATGTAGCCTATTTACAGCAAGTAATCGATAAAGAGCAGGTTACAATAATTCATTTTGTACCTTCAATGCTGGGGTCATTTTTAGAGAATGTAGAAAAAGGAAAAGCAAATTCTCTACAAGATATTGTTTGCAGCGGCGAGGAACTAACTATTACCACTGCACAGCAATGCAAAGAAAAATTTCCTGCAGCGCAGTTACATAATCTATATGGTCCAACCGAAGCGGCAATTGATGTCACGGCTATAAATTTAAGTGCGGTAGACCTCACTAAGGAAGGTGTAAGTATTGGTAAACCAATAGCCAACACAAAAATATATATTGTTAATAATTCGCTAATACTGCAGGCTTTTGGAGTTCCTGGAGAATTATTAATATCAGGAATACAAGTAGCAAGAGGTTATTTGAATCTTCCCGAACTCACACAAGATCGGTTTATAGCAGATCCTTTCAGAGAGGGGTATCAGGTGTATCGTACAGGCGATATTGCACAATGGCGCTCAGATGGTTCTATCCAGTATTTAGGAAGAATTGATAATCAGGTTAAAATAAGAGGTAACAGAATCGAGCTGGGAGAGGTAGAAAATGCCATTGCATCTTATGGTAATGTACAGCAGGTAGTTGTAATGGCCAAAGAATTAAACTCAGAAAAAGTCCTGACAGCCTATATAGTTACAGATCAGGTTTTGGATAAAACAGCCCTTAGAGATTTCCTTCAGGGCATACTTCCAGATTATATGGTTCCTGGATTTTATATTTCATTGCCCTATTTTCCGTTAACTTCAAGTGGAAAAATCGACCGCAAAGCACTTCCTGAAATTTCATCAGAAGATGTTGTTCGTAAATCCTATGTGGCACCGGTGAGCAGGCTGGAGAAAAAAATCGTTTTGATCTGGCAGGATGTATTAGGACTTGAAAAAATTGGTGTTACGGATAATTTCTTTGAACTTGGCGGACACAGTTTGATTGTATCACAAACAATTAACAGAATTCACAAACAATTAGGTAAAACCATATCTTTTAAAGCTTTTTTTACAAATCCTACTATAAAAGGTGTTAGTAATCAGCTAACTGAAAATCAATATACTCCAATATCAAAAGCAATGCAAAATGCCTCTTATCCTTTAAGTGCATCACAGAGCAGATTATGGATTTTAAGCCAGCTTGAAGGCGGATCTTTAGCCTATAACATGCCAGCTGCTGTTAAATTGAGTGGTGTTATTGATGTTGCAAAATTTGAGGAATCATTTAAAATACTCATTAATCGTCATGAAATCTTAAGAACCACTTTTAAAATAAATGAGCAGGATGAAGTTGGTCAGTATATTATTGGCACAGATGATATAGCATTCAAAATTGATCAACAGGATTTTTCTTTACAAGAAGATAAAAATCAAAAGGTTCAAAATTACCTTAAGGCAGAACTCAATACACCATTTAATTTAGAAGTTTTTCCTCTGATAAGAGCGTCTTTACTTCAAATCGAACCACAACAATCCATATTCTTTTTATCTCTTCATCATATCATTGGTGATGGATGGTCAATTGAGATTATAATATCAGAAATTGTAAAAATATACAATGCATTATTACAGGATAAAGAGATTGGTTTACCAGTTTTAGACATTCAGTACAAGGATTATGCGCTATGGCTTACAAAGGAATTAGGACAGAAAAAATACCAGCTATCAGAACAGTACTGGCTTGAGGAATTTAAGGGTGAACTACCGGTACTGGACTTACCAAGCTTTAAAACACGTCCGTTGATTCAATCCTACAATGGAGATCATATAACACATGAGTTTCCTGCTTTATTTTTAGAGCGTCTTCAGGTTTTTTCAAATCAGTGTGATGTTACTTTATTTATGACACTAATGGCGGGTATAAATGCTTTGTTACACCGTTATACAGGTCAGCATGATATTATTATAGGTACTCCCATTGCAGGCAGGGAGCATCCGGATTTAGAAAATCAGATAGGACCTTACCTAAATACACTTGCTATTAGAACGCAATTAAATGAACAAACCAGCTTTTTGGATTTGCTCGAAATTCAAAAAATAAAATTATTAAACGCTTATGATCATCAAAATTATCCTTTTGATGCCTTAGTAAACAAATTAAATTTAAAAAGAGATACAAGGCGTTCTGCTTTATTTGATGTTTTGGTTGTACTTCAAAATCAGGAACAATTACGCAATATTAATACCGAAGAACTTTCTGGCATTGCAATTACTGATTATGAATTTAAAAGCGATATTTCACAATTAGACATTAGTTTTACTTTCACGGAAAGTGAAACATTAAACTTAACAATAGAGTATAATACAGATATCTATGACAGCTATTTGATAGAAAGAATATTTGTCCATTTAGAGAATCTTCTTTCCACACTAATAGATCATCCCAAAGCATTAATACAGGAAATTGATTATTTAACAATCGATGAAAAGCAAAATTTACTTGTTGATTTTAATAGTACGGAAATAATTTATTCTAAAGATAAAACCATTGTGGATTTGTTTGAAGAACAAGTTCAGAGAACGCCCGATGCTATGGCTGTTATTTTTGAAAAAACAGAATTAACCTACAGGGAGCTTAATGAAAAATCGAATCAACTGGCACATTACCTCAGAGCGAATTTTCAAATTGCATCAGATGATTTAATTGGGATCAAGCTCGATAGAAGCCAACGCATGATTATCACCATTTTAGCCATATTAAAAGCAGGGGCTGCTTACGTGCCAATAGACATTAATTATCCACAGGAAAGAATCGATTATATTGAAAGGGACAGTAATTGCAAAGACGTATTAGATGAAACAAGGCTGGATGAATTTGAGCAAATAAAAGACAATTATCCTAAAACAAACATTGGCAGAATTACTCAGCCCCATGATTTGGCATATGTAATTTACACTTCTGGAACGACCGGAAATCCAAAAGGAGTGATGGTAGAGCATTTTAGCGTAGTGAGTATTTGTGAAAACTGGAAAACACATTATGCCCTAAATCAAATAGAGGTTAATTTATTACAGCTTGCAAGTATATCATTTGATGTTTTTGTAGGAGATATTTGCCGCTCGATATTAACCGGAGGTAAAATGATCATTTGTTCAAATGACATAAAATTAAATCCCGAGCACTTGTATGAATTAATGCACGAGCAAAAAATTTCCATTTTAGAAGGTACGCCAAGTCTTTTATTGCCATTAATGGAATATATCAATAGTGAGAATAAAGACTACAGTTTCTTTAAAATATTAATTTTTGGTTCCGATAGCTTTAATAACCAGGATTATAATGCATTAAAAGATAAATTAGGCAACTCTATTAGAATTATTAACAGTTATGGGGTGACCGAAGCGACAATTGACTCTACTTATTATGATGATTATAAAAAAGATTTAAATGGCTTTACACCCATTGGAAAACCATTTTCTAATACAAAAATAATTATACTTGATTCTTTTGGTAATTTAGTTCCTTCAGGAGTTTATGGTGAGGTTTATATAGGAGGCGACGGTTTGTCAAGAGGGTATTTTAATAACCCTGATTTAACGGCTCAAAAATTTGTTACCAGCCCCTTTGAAAGCACTGAGAAGCTTTATAGAACCGGAGATATGGGACGCTGGTTTTCAGATGGAAATATTGATTTTATTGGCAGAAAAGATAATCAGGTTAAGATACGAGGCTATCGAATTGAATTAGGTGAGGTTGAGAATGCACTGCAGCAAAAAGAAAATATTGAGTCTTGTGTAGTTTTAGCTAAAAGTGACGTTTCGGCAGAAAAATATCTTGTGGGGTATGTAGTGAGTAAAGAAGAGCAAAAAGTAGCTGATTTAATAGCACATTTACAGCATATTTTGCCTAATTATATGGTACCGTCTTATTTTGTTCAGATAGATACTATACCCTTGACTCCAAATGGAAAAATTGATCGAAATGCATTACCAAGTCCCAAAGATTCAAGAATTTCATTGTCGAGAGAATATGTTGCTGCGAAAAATGATCTGGAGCAAAGACTGGTAAGAATTTGGGAGCAGGTATTGGGAATTGAAAAAATTGGAATTAAAGATGATTTTTTTGAATTAGGAGGCCACAGTTTGAGCGTTACAAAATTATTGAATAACATCAACAGAGAATTTGAAGTAAAAATCAGTTTCAAGGAAATATTCTCTAATATGATTCTTGAAGATCAGTTGAAATTGATTGTCCAATCAAAAAAGTCATCTTATAAGAGTATTTCCAAAGCTCAGGAACAATCAGGCTATCCGTTATCTTCTTCTCAACGTCGCTTATGGCTTTTAAGTCAATTCGAAGGTGGAAATACAGCATACAATATGCCAAGCATTTTTGAGATTAAAGGTGATTTTTCAGTACCGCATTTAGAAAAGGCTTTCAAAGACCTGATTAACCGACATGAATCATTGCGAACTGTATTTAAAGAAAGCGAAGATGATGTTAGGCAAATTGTACTGAATGCAGATCAAGTTAATTTCCAATTAAAGTATGAAAATCTAAGTGAAGCAGAAAACGCATTAGAAAATTTAAATACTATTATTGAGAAAGAAACAGGACATACTTTTGACTTGTCTTCAGATTTATTAATTCGTTCCAAAATAGTAAAAACAGCTCCTGAAAACTATACATTTATTTGTGTAATGCATCATATTATAAGTGATGGATGGTCATTGGAGGTAATAATAAATGAATTGTTTGTACTCTATGATGCTAATAAAAAAGAGCGCCAACATGGATTAGCAGAACTAAAATTGCAATATAAAGATTTTGCAGTCTGGCAGCAAGATCAATTACAAAGTGAAGCAATCCATGCCCATAGATCTTATTGGTTAAAAAAATTCAATACTGAAGTACCGGTACTAAATTTACCAACCTATCAGGTGAGACCAACCATTAAAACCTATGCAGGAAAATCCCTTTCTAAGAGCTATGATCAACAACTGCTTAAAAATTTCAGTACGTTATGTCTCTCGCAGGGAACAACTTTGTTTATGGGATTACTTGCAACTGTAAATACCTTGATTTATAAATATACCGATCAGGTTGATATAATAGTAGGAACTCCAATAGCAGGAAGAGAAGACGATGAATTGCAAAACCAAATTGGTTTGTTTGTCAATACATTAGCTTTAAGAACCCAATTTGATGCCAAATCTAATTTTAAAGAATTATTAGCAAAAGTAAAAGAAGTTACCCTGGGAGCCTACGAACATCAAATTTATCCATTTGATGAAATAGTAGAACAATTACCATTAAAAAGAGATATGAGTCGTAATCCATTATTTGATGTAATGGTGGCGTTTCAAAATACAGATAATCTTAAAGTTAATCTTAATGAACTGGGCGATTTTACCATAAAAGAATATAAAACGAACCGAAATAATATTAGCAAGTTTGATCTTGAATTCATTTTTGAAGAGACTCTAAATGGGATGGATCTGGTACTGATATACAATACTGATCTGTATAAGGAAGAATTCATCAGCAATATTCTCAATCACTTTGAAGTACTTTTAAAAAGTATCGTCTCTGAGCCTCAGTGTGCTTTAAGTTTATTGGATTACCTTAAAGAGGCCGAACTAAAAGAGCTTTTGGTAGACTTCAACAATACAAATGCTGTATATCCAAAAAACAAAACAATTTTGGATTTGTTCGAAAAACAAGCAGAAAATTTGCCACAGAAGCAAGCCTTAAAAGATGATCTTATTTCCTATTCATATGAAGAATTAAATCAAGTATCCAATCGTATCGCCCAATATCTAACGCATCATTATGGCGATATAAATCAATCTCCAATTGCAGTATTATTAGATCGATCTGCCACTATGGTAGCCCTTTTACTAGGAATATTAAAAGCAGGAAGAGCATATATTCCGCTAGATCCTAATTTTCCAAAAGAGCGTTTACGCTACATTATTGCAAATAGTGAAGTAGAGATGATTATAAGTGAAAATAATTACAACATAGAGCAACCCGAAGGAATCACAGTACTTAATTTAGAAAACATTTTGTCTGGAATAGGGGCATTTAATGGAGATAAATTAAAAAGAATTTCTCCTGAAGATACTGCATACATAATTTATACATCAGGTTCTACGGGAAATCCAAAAGGAGTTGAGATAGGGCATGAGTCGCTGCTTAATTTCCTTACCAGCATTCAAAATAAGCCGGGAGTTGTCGCAACAGATCTCTTATTTTCCGTAACAACCTATTCCTTTGATATTTCTATTTTGGAATTTTTTGTACCCTTAATTTCAGGCGCGACACTTTACATTGCCAGTAACGAAGTCCTACAGGATTCGAATTTGATAATACAAAGATTAGAAGACTTAAAACCCACTATAATTCAGGCTACACCGAGTTTTTATCAAATGCTGTTTAATGCAGAGTGGACTGGAGATGATAAGCTGAAAGTACTCTGCGGAGGTGATTTATTAAGTGAAGCCCTGGCAGAGAAAATGATCAGCAGTTCTATGGAAGTCTGGAATATGTACGGTCCAACAGAAACGACCATTTGGTCGAGTATAAAAAGAATCCTTTACAAAAAACAAGCATCCAACATTGGTAAACCAATCCACAATACGCAGTTCTACATCCTGGATCAGTTTTTACGACCAAAACCTGTTGGAACCCTAGGAGTCATTTATATTGGAGGAGATGGATTGGCAAAAGGATATTATAAAAATCAAGAGTTAACAGAGGCAAAATTTATTAAAAACCCATTTTCTAATACGGATTTGATATACGAAACAGGAGATGTAGGAAAGTGGAATGCTAAAGGGGAAATCGAATTTTTAGGCAGAAATGATAATCAGGTAAAAATTAGAGGATACAGAATAGAATTAGGTGAAATAGAAAATGCCTTATTAAAAATACCTTTCATTGATGCTGCAGTTGTCATGGTTAAGGTAGATGCAAATGGCAATCAGCTACTATTGTCATATTTGATTAGTAAGCTGGATTTAAAAGGCTTGAATATTAAATTACACCTAAAAGAATTTTTGCCGGATTATATGATCCCTGCATTTTATATTCAACTGGAGAATATGCCTTTAACACCAAATGGTAAAATTGACAGAATATCACTCCCAAGCCCACAAGACATGGAATTGATTTCAATTGTTGAGTATATGCCGGCAAGAAACCAGACAGAAGCAAAGCTCATTAAGATTTGGATTGAAGTTTTAGGAATTCAGAGAATTGGAGTTAAA
This sequence comes from Flavobacterium sp. CSZ, assembly GCF_015350725.1. Lineage (NCBI taxonomy): Bacteria > Pseudomonadati > Bacteroidota > Flavobacteriia > Flavobacteriales > Flavobacteriaceae > Flavobacterium > Flavobacterium sp. CSZ. The sequence continues at coordinate 5,329 of NZ_JADKPQ010000026.1, read as the reverse complement.
GACAACTTTTTTGAACTCGGAGGAAATAGTTTAAATGCCACCCGATTGATTGGTTTGATATTGAAACAATTCGAATTGAGAATTTCTATAACAGACTTATTTAAGAATTCAGTCTTAGAGGAGCAAGCCGCACTTATTGACACCATTCATTTATCTGCCGTAGTGAGTTTTAGCCCATATGAGGATGATGCAGATGTAGAAATATTTTCAATATAAATTTTAAATAACTAACCAAATAATGGCCCTGCGCCATTATACCAGAAAGTTCAATTATCATGAAACAAAAATTAACCATACTATTCATATTAATAAATACTGTTTTGCTGGCTCAGAATAGTGATTCAAAAATTACAGGAAAGGTGACTAATCCCGATCATATTGCTGTTGAATATGCCGAGATAATTCTAATAAATAAAGATTCATTAGCAGTAAAAAGTGAACTTACAGATCAAAATGGAATTTTTACAGTAACGGCAGCCCGTGGATGGTATAAATTACAAATTCGTAGAGGCAGCAAAATTATTTTCACTAATTCTATCGAATTAAATCAGGATATAAATCTGGGCAATATTGAGCTAGAGGATATAAACCAATTGAAAGCAGTTAACATAATTAGCAAAAAAAAGCTGGTAGAGAGAAAAGTAGACCGACTGGTTTTTAATGTCGAAAATTCAATCAATGCATCAAGTGGCGATGCCATCGATGTGCTAACTGTAACTCCCGGAATTCGTGTAGTGAATGATAAAATTGCCATTATCGGAAAAAGTAATGTGGCCGTTATGATCGATGACAAAATTGTACAGCTAACAGATGAAGCTTTGGCAAATTATTTAAAATCGATTCCGTCTGATGCAATAAAAAGTATCGAAGTAATTGCAATGCCACCTTCTAAATATGAAGCAACAGGAAACAGCGGCTTATTGAATATAAAATTAAAGAAAGCTAAAAAGGATTCCTGGAATGCATTAATAGGATCCAGTTACACACAGCGAAAATATGGCGATGGTTCTGTAATGGGCAGTTTTACTTATAATAAAAACAAGGTAAGTATCTCCTCAGGGCTTAATTACAGAGAAGGAACCAGATATATTGAACAAGATGATTATGCCCATTTTCCGGATGGATTATGGTATACAAGTTCACCATTTAAAAAGAAGGGGGAGATATTTAATGGAAATTTAAATATTGAATATAAGGTTTCGCCAAAGTGGGTCATTGGAAGTCAATTCCTGATCAATAGTAACAATATTAAAGTTACAGACAGTCCTTATACACCGGTTTATGATTATACAACCAATGCTATAATAAGTTCTTTAAAGTCCGATGGAAAGGTGAGTCAAAATCCGGATATCATCTCCTTAAATCTTTACAATGAATTTAAAATTGATACAACCGGAAAAAAAATCACATTGAACCTTGACTATTTTAATTATAACATTATTGATAGTAAAGGCTATAACGGGATATCTATTGTCGAGAATCCTTTTTCGCAACAATATTATGCCGGAATAAATAATAATAATCAGGATATCAGAAATTTATCCGGTAAACTAGATGTTGACTTTCCTGTAAAATGGGCTGTGTTGAGCTTTGGAGGAAAAATTTCAAATTCAAAGGCAAGTAATGACATTTTTTCATTCAATAGCGGTTTAGTTAATGATCCTGTTACAGCTCTTCCGGTGGTAAAACAGCAATTTGAATATACTGAAAATGTACAGGCACTTTACTTTTCAGGAAATAAAAAATTTAATAAAAAATGGGAAGGTCAGTTTGGCTTAAGGATGGAAGCCACCCAGACTACAACCTTTGCAGCAAGCCTTGAACAGACCAATAAAAATAATTATATTAAATTTTTCCCAACCGCTTACATCACTTTTGCAGCAAATGACAATTCTACATTTAGCCTGAGTTATAGTAAAAGGATTGTCAGGCCTTCATTTTATGAGCTAAATCCGAATCTCTATTTTGTAAATCCTTTTCAGACTATTGAAGGCAATCCGTTTCTGCAACCTGCATTTGTAGATAATTTAGAACTAACCTATACGTATAAAAATTTAGAAAGTAAGCTCTATTTCAGTTATGAAGATAATTTATTTTCCCAGATTCCAATAGCAGATCCGGATACCAATTTTATTCGATTTACGAACGAAAATTATATCAATACCAGAAAATGGGGAATTTCTGAGAATTATGTGTATGATAAATTTAAATGGTGGATGAGTAATAATGCCCTGGATTTAAATTATGCCAATTCTACCTCTGATTTGCCTTTTGCTCCGGCACGGAAAGGATTTAATTCCAGAATTTCTACCAGCAATGATTTTGTATTAAACAAGGATAAAACCTGGCTGCTAAATTTAAATTATTGGTACAGTTTTCCAGGAATAGACGGAATTTATAAAAATGGGGCTATGAGCTCTACTTCATTGAGTATTCAATATCTCTTGTTAAATAAAAATTTAAAATTTCTACTAAGAGCAAGTGATTTATTTAAAACACAAAAAGTGACAGGAAATTCAACGGTAAATGGTGTTTACCAAAATTTCAAATACTATTATGATACGCAATCTATCATGCTATCGGTGAACTATAAGTTTGGTAATAACAATATTAAGGCCAGACAGAGAAAAACAGGTAATGAAGAGGAAAAAGGCAGAACAGGAAATTAATAAGACCAGAACAAATGCAAGCACTACTTAAAAAACTAAATAAAATCAATGTAAAAATTGATTTAGTAGATGAAAAACTAAATATTCAGGCACCTAAGGGTGTGGTGACCGAAGATTTGTTAAATGAAATTAAATTACATAAAAGTGAGTTAATCAGATTCATTGCCTTGTATAAAAATGAAAATGATACAACTTCAGTAATTCCAAAAGCGCCCAAACAATCCAGTTATGAATTGTCTTCTTCTCAAAAGAGAATGTGGTTGCTAAATCAATTTGAGAAAGAAAGCATTATTTATAATATGCCAGGTGTTTTTGAGCTGAAAGGATTTCTGTCCATTAATTTCCTTGAAAAAGCTTTTTTAGCCCTTATTGAACGCCATGAATCTTTAAGAACATCCTTTGAAGAAAATGATCTTGGAGAAATCAGACAAGTTATATTAGATATTGAGCATGTTAAATTTCAATTGCAATATGAAGAAGTTCTTCATCAGGAAAATAATTTAGAGAAATTAAAATCAATAATTGAGGCTGAAACTAATTTTTCTTTTGATTTATCATCAGATGCGCTGCTTCGTGCCAAATTAATAAAAACATCTCACGACACTTATACTTTTGTTTGTGTAACGCATCATATTATTAGTGATGGCTGGTCATCGGAAGTGATGATAAATGAATTGTTTACTTTGTATGATTTTTATGCTAATGATTTGGTACTTCCACTTGATCCTTTGCAAATACAATATAAAGATTATGCGGTATGGCAGCAAAATCAGTTAAAACAAAAGAGTAATGATATCCATAAAAACTATTGGGGAGAAAAATTTGCTGGAGATCTACCAATATTAGATTTACCGGGCTATCAGTCTCGTCCGGTTGTAAAAACATATAACGGAAACTTCATAATACAAAATATTAGTACTGATCTTTACAGAGAATTTCAAAACCTTTGCAAGTCTCAGGACAGTACATTATTTATGGGACTCTTATCGGTTATCAATGTATTATTATATAAATATACACAACAAAGCGATATCATAATTGGAAGTCCGATAGCAGGAAGAGAGTATGCAGAATTGCAAAATCAAATAGGGGTTTATGTCAATACTCTGGCTTTAAGAACAGAGTTCGATGGTAATGATAATTTTAAAGCCATTTTGACCAACGTTAAAAAAATAGTACTCGATGCTTACGAACACCAGGTTTATCCTTTTGACGAATTGGTAGAAAAGCTTGCTATAAAAAGAGACATAAGCCGTAACCCTTTGTTTGATGTGGTGGTGACGCTTCAAAATAAAGGTAATTCTGGTCAGTTATTGCAAACTAACTCCTTACAGATAAAAGAACTTCAACTCGAAGAAAATACCATAAGCAAGTTTGATTTAGAATTTGCATTTCAGGAAAATGAAGATCAATTAAGTTTAGCCATTACCTACAATACAGATATTTATAATTATGATTTTGTAAAAGCTATTCTGAGTCATTTTTCTGTTCTCTTAGAAGATATTGTTAAACATCCTATAATTTCTGTACAATCATTAAACTATCTCACATCAGCCGAGAAACGCACATTATTATATGACTTTAATGATACTTATGTTGATTACCCTGTTGACAAGACTATCATAGAGTTGTTTGAAGAACAAGCCGCTAAAACTCCTGATAATATTGCCGTTGTATTTGAAAATAATACACTTACTTATCAAGAGCTAAACCAAAAAGCCAATCAGATAGGGAACTACTTAAGAAATAACTACAACATTCAAGCAGATGATTTTATAGGTATAAAGTTGCAGAGAGGCAGCAACTTGATTGTTGCTATACTGGGAGTATTAAAATCAGGAGCTGCTTACATCCCAATTGATCCATCATATCCTAAGGACAGGATTGATTATATTGAAAGTGATAGTAACATTAAGCTATTAATTGATCAAACAGAAGTAGAACTGATCTATAGTGAGATCGGGAAATATTCTAAATTAAATATTGAAAAAATTAATTATTCTCATGATTTGGCCTATGCCATATATACTTCTGGAACAACCGGAAATCCAAAAGGAGTCTTAATAGAGCATAAAAGTCTAATTAATTTATGCCATTGGCACATTACCGAATTTGACATTACAGCGTTTAGTAAAAGCACATTGTTCTCAGGTGTTGGCTTTGATGCATCTGTATGGGAAATATTCCCTTATTTAATTAAAGGAAGTTCTTTGTTTCCTATTAACGATCAGGGAATCCGATTTAATTCGGAAAAACTCGTAGATTTTTATCAGAATCACAACATTTCACATAGCTATGTGCCAACAGCAATTTGTAACGATCTTATCAATAGAGATCTTGCCCTTGCTAACATTAAGCTTTTAGTTGGGGGAGAGGCATTAGTAATTAATAAACAAACAAAATTAGAAATATACAATAATTATGGACCAACTGAAAATACAGTTGTAAGTACCTCTTGGAAGGTAGATACCAATAAAACAGGCGTTATCCCTATTGGAAGCCCTGTTTCAAATACTCAAATTTATATTTTAGACGAGCAAAAACAGCCATTGCCTATAGGTGTTTCAGGAAAAATATATGTTTCAGGTGCCGGTATTGCTAGAGGGTATTTAAATATGCCGCAACTAACAGCAGAGAAATTTGTTACGAACCCTTTTGTA
>NZ_JADKPQ010000025.1:0-108761 GCF_015350725.1 Flavobacterium sp. CSZ | reverse complement strand
ACAGGGTTAACTTTAAATTCAGATGGAACAATAACGGTTGATGCTAATACAACACCGGGTACTTATCCTATTACATATTCAATTTGTCAGGTTGCCAATCCATTAATTTGTGATACAGCAACTACTACAGTAATTGTAACTACAATAGATGCTACAAACGATACACCAACACCAATCAACGGAACAACGGGAGGAACAATCCCAACTGTTTTTGCAAATGATACTTTGGATGGATTACCATTCTTGCCAGCAGATGTAACATTAACAACATCAACAGCGCTTCCAACAGGATTAACTTTAAATTCAGACGGAACAATTACGGTTGATGCTAATACGACGCCGGGAACTTATCCTGTTACCTATAGTATTTGCCAAAAAGCGAATCCAACGATTTGCGATGAGGCTACAATAGATGTTATAGTTCAGGTGCCTACTATAGAAGTTATCAAAAAAGGAACTTTTAATGATGCCAATGGTGATGGCTTTGCTCAAAAAGGAGAAACGATTACTTATAATTTTTCAGTAGTAAATACGGGAACAATGCAATTAACCAATGTTGTTGTAACCGATCCAATGGTTACTGTAACTGGCGGCCCAATTGCGGTATTAAATGTTGGCACAAAAGACGATACCACATTCAGCGCGACTTATGTAATTACACAGGCAGATGTTGATGCAGGAACTGTAAACAATCAGGCTTTGGTAACAGCAACTCCAATTGTTGGAACTCCAATATCTAATTTATCAGATAGCAATGATCCTGCGTTACCAGGGAAAAATGATTCAACAATAACGAAGTTATCTCAGAATCCTGGCTTGAAATTATTGAAACACGGAATATTTGAAGATGCAAATCATGACGGATCAGTAAGTGAAGGCGACCGTATTAATTATGTTTTTAGAGTAATCAATACAGGAAACGTTACCATCAAAGATATTGTAGTAACTGATCCTATGGTTACAGTTACAGGCGGACCAATTTCACTGGAACCACTAGCTTTTGATATAACAACTTTTACAGCAAGTTATGTACTTACGCAATCAGATATCGATTTGGGAGCAGTGTATAATTTAGCTCTGGTTACCGGAAATGATCCAAAGGGAGTAAGTATCGATAATGATTCTGAAGATATTTCACCATTAACTCCACAAGATAAATTTTACGAACCTACTTGTCCTACTTGTACGGTTACTGTTTTGGAACAAAAATCAGGAATTGCCTTAGTTAAAACAGCGGTATTTAATGATGAAAACAATAATAAAAATGCCGAAGCAGGTGAAACCATAACCTATAGTTTTGTTGTTACCAATACAGGAAATGTGAGGCTAACAAATGTTGTTATTAACGATCCCTTACCAGGAATTGTTATGACAGGAGGACCAATCTCGTTATCTCCCGGAGAAAGTGATAATACTAGTTTTAAAGGAATTTATGCCTTAAAACAAAGTGATATCAATGCAGGAAAAGTTTCTAATCAGGCTTTTGTAACTGCAAAAAATCCTCTGGGTGTTACGGTAAGTGATGCTTCTGATGACAATGATAACACTGGAAATAATCCAACTGTTTCACAAATCGAAGGCTGTGTAATCAAGATCTTTAATGCGATGTCTCCAAACGGAGATACCAAAAACGAACGATTCTATATTCAGGGGATAGAATGTTATCCTGATAATACAGTAGAGATCTACAACCGTTGGGGAGTTTTGGTGTTCGAGCGCGAGAATTATAATAACGAAGAACGTGCTTTTAGAGGAATCTCTGAAGGACGCACAACAGTAAAGCAATCAGACGGATTACCGGTTGGAACGTATTACTATATTCTTAAGTACAAAGACAGCGATTCAAACGCACATCAGGAGGCAGGATATTTATACCTGAGTAAATAATAGTTAGAACAAATTAAAATGGCTTAGTCCCTAAAAAGCTAAGCCATTATTAAAAGAAAAATAAATGAGAAAATTAGTTTTAGTTTTTATGTTTTTTTCCGCTGTAGGATTTGCACAACAAGACGCGCAGTACACACAATACATGTACAACACCATCAATATAAACCCTGCTTATGCGGGTTCAAGAGGAGCAATGAGTCTTTTTGGCTTGTACCGTACGCAATGGGTGGGTCTTGACGGAGCACCGGAAACCAGTAGTTTTTCAGTAAATACCCCTTTAAGCAACAGTAATCTGGGAATGGGAGTTTCATTGGTAAACGATAAAATAGGACCAACAAACGAGAACACCCTATCTGCTGATTTATCGTATACAATCCCGACATCTGAGACTTTTAAGCTGTCTTTTGGAATCAAGGCAACGGCCAACCTTTTTAGTCTTGACGTAAACAAACTGCAGCCAGAACATCAGGGCGATCCGCAATTTCAGGATCTCAACAGTAAATTTTCGCCAAATATTGGAGCAGGGGTATATTGGCATTCAGATAAAGCCTACGTAGGATTATCAGTTCCTAATTTTATCGAAACCAATAGATACGATGATAATGATACGGCGATTTTCAAAGACAAAATCAACTACTATTTAATAGCAGGTTATGTATTTGATTTAGATCCTTACATTAAATTCAAACCGGCAGTACTGACCAAAATGGTCGAAGGGTCTCCGTTACAAGTAGACCTTTCGGCAAACTTTATGTTCAATGATAAATTTGTAGCAGGTTTAGCCTACCGATGGAGCGCTGCATTAAGTGCAATGGTTGGATTTCAGCTAACCGACGGATTGTTTATTGGATATTCGTATGACCGCGAAACAACGAGATTAAATAATTATAATTCAGGTTCACATGAGATATTCCTGCGATTCGAATTCTTCAATAATTATAGCCGTATCACTTCACCAAGATTCTTCTAAATCCTTTACAGATGAAAATTAAACATATAGTTTCTTCCATTTTTTTAGCACTTATAGCGCTAAAAGCAAACGCGCAAACAGCTAGTCAGAATAAAGCAGATAAAGACTATACCCAATATGCTTATATTGATGCAATTGGAACTTATGAAAAAGTTGCAGAAAAAGGATATAAAGATCAAACAATGTTTCAGAGACTTGGTAATGCTTATTATTTTAATGGTGAATTAATTAAGGCTTCCAAATGGTACGATGCCCTTTTTGAAATGAATGCCGAGCAGGAACCCGAATATTATTACCGCTACGCACAAACGTTGAAAGCAATGGGAGATTACGCTAAAGCGGATAAAATCCTCGAAGCCTTCAATAAAAAGACTACAACAGATAAAAGAGGTATTTTATTCGAAAATAATAAAAACTATCTCGAGCAAATAAAAGCCAATTCAGGAAGATTCCAAATAGCGAATGCAGGAATAAACTCCAAACAAACAGATTACGGAAGCGCTTATTTCAACAACAAAATTGTCTTTGCATCCGCCAGAGATACAGGAGGGGTAAGTAGAAAAACATTCAAATGGACCAATAAAGCGTTTACCAATTTATATTTGGCGGAATTAAAAGAAGACGGAACATTAGGAGAACCAGAACGATTTGAAAAGAAAATCAATTCTAAGTTCAACGAATCGACACCTGTTTTTACAAAAGATGGAAAAACAATGTATTTTACAAGAAACAACTATCTAAAAGGAAAAAGAGGTAGAGATGATCAGAAAATTACATTGCTAAAGCTTTATAAAGCTGAATTTATTAATGATAAATGGATAAATATAACCGAACTACCTTTCAATAGCAACCAATACAGCACGGCACATCCTGCACTTAGCAATGATGAAAAAAAGCTGTATTTCGCCTCTGATATGCCCGGAAGTTTAGGACAATCTGATTTGTATAGTGTTACTATTAACGATGATAAAAGCTTTGGTAAGCCAGAAAATATGGGGCCCGCCATTAATACCGAAGGAAGAGAAACTTTCCCTTTTATTGCCGCAGACAACCAATTGTACTTTGCCAGTGACGGACGACCAGGATTAGGCGGACTTGACGTATTTGTAGCGACAATTAAAAGCGATGGTAGTTTTACGGCAGTGCAAAACGTGGGCGTGCCAATAAACAGTAAACAAGATGATTTTGCCTTTATCATCAATAGCGATACCAGCAACGGATTTTTCTCTTCTAACAGAGAAGGCGGAATTGGAAACGATGATATTTACAAAATTACCGAAACAAGAAAACTGCTTTGCGAGCAAAAACTAAAAGCAACAATTGTTGATTTAGAAAACAGCAAAGTATTAGACAATGCCAAAGTAACTTTGCTCGACGAACAATTTAAAGTTATCAATGAGGTTGTTACACAAGCAGATGGAAGTTATACATTTAATGTAGAATGCAATAAAAAATACTATGTAAGAGCCACAAAAGAAGACTACGAAACCAAAGAAGTTCCGGTAACTATAATAGGAGAAGAAGGCGATACAAGTGTTGTAGTGGCATTAGAAAAACGAATAAAACCAATAGGGGCAGGAACTGATTTAGCTAAAACGCTCAACATACCTATTATCTATTTTGATTTGGATAAATCATTCATCCGTAAAGATGCAGCTTTTGAACTGGAAAAAATTCTGGCAGTAATGAAACAATACCCAAAGATGAAAATCGATGTTCGCTCTCATACAGATAGTAGACAAACCGAAGAATACAATAAGGCCTTATCCAACAGAAGAGCCAAAGCAACCGTGCAATGGTTAACAAAAAATGGTATCGCTTCAAATCGATTAACCGGAAAAGGATATGGCGAGAGCCAGCTCATTAATAATTGTGCAGATGGAGTTTCTTGTACAGAAGCTGAACATCAGTTAAACAGAAGAAGTGAGTTTATCATTATTTCGATGGAATAATTCTGATCAAATAAATTTCAATACAATGCCCTTTCTATAATTTTAGAAAGGGCATTTTCTATTATAGCACTTCAATTAAAAGTGCAATAGCGATTTAGGAAGACATTTCTATAAGACAATCATAAGAGATTTATTATCTTATAGTTACATTGAATACTTATAGGTGTTTTGCGTGTAAAATGATAGATAATATATTTTTTGATGTAATTTTTTGTTAAATAATTAACTGATTTGCTAAATAAGGATGCTTTTAGTAAAAAGAAGATAATATAGTATTATCATGTGGTAATATCAACAATTTTGTTAACTCCAATTTAACATAATTTTACAAGTGTTAAAAATACACTAACCAAAATGTTAAATTATGAAACCAACCACGCATGTTTTTAAAAGTACTGCAACATCCTCTCACCGAGACAAGATGTTCTTTACGATTTTGTTTTTGTTTGTTGTTTTTAGTTCGTTTTCACAACAGAAAATCAGCGGTAAAATTACAGATGCAAATAATATTCCTATACCGGGAGTATCAGTTCTAGAAAAAAACACGTCTAATGGCGTTGTAAGTGATTTCGATGGTAATTTTCAGATTACGCTTAAAAATAAAGATTCAAAATTGGTTTTTAGCTATATGGGCTTTGTAACTCAGGAAATTGCTGTTTTGAATAAAAATGTAGTAAATGTTGCACTTCAGGAAAGTAAAGAAGAGTTAAATGAAGTAGTTGTTGTAGGATACGGAACTCAGAAAAAATCAAGAGTTACCAGTGCTATAGCCAGTGTAAAAGAAAAAGATTTTACAAGAGGAGCTATTAATGATGCTTCTGATCTTATTAAGGGTAAAGTTGCAGGTTTAAGTATTAATAACGGTTCAGGAGATCCAGGTTCAACACCCAATATTACATTACGTGGATTCTCAACTCTAAAAGGAGGAACAGGGCCTTTGGTATTAATTAATGGAGTACCCGGAAGTATTGATACGGTAGCGCCAAATGAAATTGCTTCGATAGATGTTTTAAAAGATGCTTCGGCAGCAGCAATTTATGGAACCAGAGGAGCTAATGGAGTAATTCTTATTACAACAAAAACAGTAAATAGCGAAATAGCGCCAACAATTACGTACTCAACATTTGCTACAACATCAAGTTTTGCTAATAAAGCTAAATTTTTAGATGCGAGTCAGCAAAGAACTTTACGTTCTCAAGGTGTTACCCTTCCTTTTACAGACGGTGGTGCCAGTACAGATTGGTTAGATGAAATCTCAAGAACCGGATTTACTCAAAATCATAATTTAGCTTTAAAAGGCGGAACTGCTAAAACAAATTATATCGTAAACCTTAATTACGTAAATCAAACAGGAGCTTTTATTAACACCTATAATAAAGAGTACCGATTTTCATTTGATGTCAATCATACCATGTTCAATGATAAGTTAAAGATCAACTTAAGCTTACTAAACGGGACACAAGATATGGGACTTGAAGAGCCAATTACTGCTTATGCTTACAGACAGGCAATGATCAGGAATCCTACTGCTCCGGTATACAACCCAAATGGGACTTATAACGAAGATCTAAACAAGCTTCAGTATTACAACCCGGTAGCGATTTTGAATGAAACAACACAGGACAGAAATAGTACTTGGCAAAGATTTACGGCTAATTTAACTTTGGATTTATTACCAGGATGGGATGTAAGTGCACAGCTTTCAAAAAATAAAAATACAGCTTTAAATGGATATGCTGAAAGCAAACAACATTATTCAAATACTATAAATAAAAGAAATGGAGTTGCCTCAAGAAGTACAGGAGTTACAGATAATGATTATGTAGAAATTACATCAAAATACCATAAAGATTTAGGCAAGCATGATTTTACAGTACTAGGTGGATACAGTTATCAATATACCGTAAATCAGGGATTTGAGGCAAGGAATTCTGATTTTCCAACAGATGCCTTTTCCTATAATAATTTAGAGGCAGGAAATGGTTTGTCAGATGGTATTGGATTCATGGATAGTTATAAAAATGACAGTAAATTAATCGGATTCTTTGGCAGGCTTAACTACAATTTTGATAACAAATACGATTTGTTATTTAGTATCAGACGTGAAGGTTCTTCTAAGTTTGGAGACAATCACAAATGGGGTAATTTCCCGGCCGTTTCTGCAGGATGGAGTATCAATAAAGAGTCTTTTCTAAAAGATGTTGCGGCTATAAATACTTTGAAATTAAGAGGAGGTTACGGAGAAACAGGAGTAATACCTAATGATCCTTATATGTCTATGACTTTGTACAATTATGACGGCTATTTCTTTAGTAACGGAAAATGGGTCAAAGGTTTAGAGCCGGTAAGTAATCCAAATCCTGATTTGCGTTGGGAGAAAACGGCCGAGGTAAATATTGGTCTTGATTTTGGATTTTTCGACAATAGAATTTCAGGAAGTTTTGATATCTATAATAAAAAGACAAGTGATATGTTATGGGATTATGCTGTACCAACTCCTCCTTATTTGTTTCCTCAAATTACGGCAAATGTTGGAAAAATGGAAAACAAAGGATTTGAAATCCTTCTAAATACAATCCCTGTTAAAACAAAAGATTTCGTTTGGAACTCTTCTATGACTTTTTCGCACAATAAAAATAAGCTAACAAGTCTTTCGAATGATTTATATAAAATAGAAGGAGATTTCCTGAACACAGGAAACACAGGAGATCCAATTTCGTTTGAAACACACAGATTAGAAGTAGGACAATCAATAGGTAATTTCTGGGGATTAAAATCTGTTGATATCACTGGGGCTTCATCTGTACCGGAAGAGGATAGAAAATGGATAGTAGAATTACCTGACGGTACAAGAAAAACACTTACCACAGAAATGTATAACGATGCCAATAAGCAATATTTAGGAAATGGTATTCCGCAATACTATGCAGGGTGGACCAATACTTTCACATATAAAAAATTTGACTTAAGTGTGGTACTAACAGGAGCATTCGACTTTCAAATCCTAAATACCCAGCGTATGTTTTACGAAAACCCAACAATTGCTTACAATGTGTTAGAGAGTGCATATGATAAAGTTTATGGTAAGGAGATACTAAACTACAATCAAACCTATGTAAGTTATTATGTTGAACAAGGAGATTATGTAAAGGTAGATAATGTAACCTTCTCGTATAATTTTGATGTAACACCATTCAAAATTATAAACGCAATGCGCTTGTATGTATCCGGAAATAACTTAGCCACATTTACAAAATATAAAGGATTAGATCCTGAAATAAAAAGACAAGATCCTTTGTCGCAAGGAATGGACGGAAGGGATAAATATCCAAGTACAAGAGGTATTACACTAGGTTTAAATGTAACTTTTTAAATTAAATCAAAATGAAAAATAAAAATATAGTATACAAAATTCTTATTTCGGGCTTATTGCTTTTAGGAACAGGATGTACAAATTTAGATGAGACCGTTTACGACAAAGTAAGTGCCGAGGATACTAAATTAACTTCGGAAGATTTAGCCAGTATTGTTGCACCGGCATACAATTCATTCAGACAAATTTATTCAGATTGGGATGCTATTTACAACCTTTATGAAGATTCATCAGATCTAATGGTAACCCCTCAAAGAAACGGTATTGGCTGGGGAGATTACTATATTACAATGCATAAACATACCTGGGGTACCGCACTTCCTATGGCCGAAGGTAACTGGTATTATATGTTTACAGGAGTAAATAAAGTCAATAGAGCGATATATCAAATAGAGCAATTAGAAGGCGTTGACAACAAAGAAAATGTCATTCAGGAACTCAGAGCATTACGCGCCATTTATTATTACTTGTTATTAGATAATTTCAGAAATGTTCCTATTGTAACTTCATATATCAACCCTCCGGGATATTTACCGGTTCAAAATACAGGAAAAGAAGTCTATGATTTTGTAGAAAGCGAATTAAAAACAGCTTTGCCTTATTTAAGCGATAAGAATAATTCTTCGACTTATGGTAAAATCAATCAGTGGGCTGTAAAAATGACTTTGGCAAAATTGTATCTCAATGCCGGTGTTTATTTAGGAACACCTAAATGGGATGAAGCTTTGGCTCAGGTTAATGATGTTATCAATAATGGCGGGTTTAGATTGAATACTAATTATCGAGACAACTTCATGATAAAAAATGAATTTTCTACAGAACAGATACTATCAATCCCTTACGATCAGGTAAAAGCTCCGGGAACAAGCTGGCCGTACAGAACATTGGCAGCGGCAAGTCAGGCCACTTATGATTTGGCAGGAGGTCCATGGAACGGAACTGGCGGAATCCCTCAGTTCATCGATACTTACGATCCGGATGATCAACGATTAAAAGATTGCTGGATAGGAGGTAAGCAATTTACAAGTAAAGGAGAGCCAATAATGTTAGACGATAAAGTAACACAATTCGAATACATTAATTACATGACCAGCGTAGATGGTTGTGAGCCAAATGAAGGTTACCGAATGGTGAAATACGAAATTGGTCCTGGTGTTGTAGGACAAGCCAGTAACGATGTTCCTTTTTATAGATTAGCCGATGCTATGATGATCAAAGCGGAATGCTTACTAAGAAAAGGCGATGCCGGTGCAGCCGCAGCCATTGTTAGTGAAGTCAGACAAAGAAATTTCAAAAACACCAATCCTGCCAAGGCTGTAGTATCAGGCGCAAAACTTTTGGGAGGCAGCGTGTATAAATACGGAACTTATAAGGCCGGAGTAATTACAAATTACGAAGGAGGTGCTGATATTCAGTACGGCGGTTTCCTTGACGAACTGGCATGGGAATTTGTTGGAGAAGCCCATAGAAGACAAGATCTAATACGATTCGGAATATACTCAACAAAATCATGGTTTTCTAAAAAAGCAGATGCTAATGATAGTTTTAGAGCTATTTTCCCAATTCCTCAGTCAGAAATGGCTAAGAATAGCAATTTAAAACAAAATCCTGGTTACTAGAAATTAATATGAAGATTTTGCAAGTTGGTTGCTTGTAATTATAAGTGTGTGAAAAGCTGTTCCTTGTTTAGGAATGGCTTTTCATTTTTTTAGGAGCTAATCCCGCACCCCAGCCTGAAAGTACGAACTGGCGAAGCAATCTCCACAAGAAACTCACACAAAGTATTTCAAAAATTCTCGAGCGACTAACGGAGATCCCACGTTCCGGGATGACAAAAATGCGCAGACAACTATAGTCTTTAGCCAAATGTTTACATTTAGCTAAAGCCTTATTTTTTTGACAATTTATAAAAACAAGTTTAATAAAAACTTTGCGCCTTTGCGTCTTTGCGCGATTAAAAAAAATCTGCGTGAAAAAAAACTTAAAACTGAGCGCGATAATGCGAAGGCGAAATTCCTTTCAACTCCTTAAACTTTCTGTTGAAATTAGCAATATCCTGAAAACCGCAAAGTTCAGACACAGAAGCAATCGAAAGATCTTTTTTGTTGTGGAGTAACTTACAGGCATTTTCAATTCTGATTTCAATCAAAAACTGAAAGAAAGTTTTGTTGGTTCGTTTTTTAAAATAACGGCAAAAAGCATTTTTACTCATATTGGCTTTCTCTGCCACTTCATCAAGAGTAATATTCTGATGATAGAATTCTATGGCATATTCAAAAACAGCACTCATTCTGCGGCCTTCATCATCAGTATATTTCTTTTTGTAAACAAAAGACGAAAGAGGCGTTTTCTCCGAAGAAATAATAATATTGATAATTTTCAGGAAAGAAGCAATACGCTGAATTTTATTCTGCTTTTTTAATTTATTAAAATGATGTGTAATTTTCTTTTGATTCGAAAGGATTTTCATACCATACTCAGAATCTTTAAAAAAATCATCTACAGAACTCATATCATTAAGACTAAAAAAATCTTTACCAAAAGAAGTTTTCGTAAAGAACAAAGTCAGCATTACCGATTCCGGATTTGCCTCTACATTACTTCTAAAAACATGAGGAACATTCTCACCAATTACCAGGATATCCTCTTCCTTATAATCATTTATAGAATCTCCCACAATTAAAGTTCCGGAACCTTTTGCAATATAACTAATCTGAATTTCTTCATGCTGGTGCAATTGGTCATAGAAAACACGCTCGATATCTTCCTGATAAATTAGAGCTTCTCTTTCGGTTTTAGGTATTTTAAAAGGTAGAATTTTCAACGTGATATTTTTAGGATATGTAAATATTAACAAAAAAAACAGATTATACAATAGATGTGGTAATATAGTATTGATAAAGGCTAATAATCACACAGGAGCTCTTTTCTTTAAGCTTTATTTTTGATAAAAATTAAGAATATGAAAATAAATTGGGAAGGCGTAATGCCAGCTGTAACAACAAAGTTTACAGCAGAAGGTCAACTGGACCTCGTAATGTTCGAAAAGAATATTAAAGCACAAATTGATGCTGGAGTTAATGGAATCATTCTGGGAGGAACCCTTGGAGAAGCCAGTACATTAACTAAAGAAGAAAAAGAAGTTTTAATAAACAACACTTTACGAATCGTCGAAGGAAAAATTCCGGTTATTGTAAATATTGCCGAGCAAACTACCAGCGAAGCCATTACTCTGGCAAAACGTGCAGAAGAATTGGGCGTAAATGGTTTGATGCTTTTGCCGCCAATGCGATACAAAGCAACAGATCATGAAACAGTAGTTTATTTTAAGGAAATTGCTAAAAGCACTTCATTGCCTATTATGATTTACAATAATCCTGTAGATTATAAAATTGAGGTAACATTAGACATGTTTGAAGAACTTTTAAAACTCGAAAACATTCAGGCAGTAAAAGAATCCACCAGAGACATTAGTAATGTAACAAGAATCAGAAACCGTTTTGGAAACAGACTAAAAGTGCTTTGCGGAGTCGATACTTTGGCACTTGAGAGTTTAGTGGCCGGAGCTGATGGTTGGGTTGCAGGTTTAGTAGTGGCATATCCGGCAGAAACAGTTGCTATTTACAAACTGGTAAAAGCCGGAAAAGTAGCCGAAGCGTTAGAAATTTACAGATGGTTTATGCCATTATTAGAATTGGATATTTCTCCGCAATTGGTACAAAATATAAAACTGGCCGAAGTAGCCACCGGACTTGGAACAGAAAATGTAAGAGCACCAAGATTGCCATTGCAGGGTAAAGAAAGAGAACGCGTTTTGTCTATCATTGATTTTGCAATGAAAAACAGACCCGTATTGCCAGGTTATAAAAGTATTTAATTAAAGTTTAAAAGAAAGCGATGACTACAGGAAAAAATTATATTGGAGATGTGCTTTCGGCAAAAGGTAAAACGACCTATAAAACAATCAACCCCGAATTAAACTCGGAGAATGAAACTGTTTTTTACGAAGCTACAGACGAAGAAATTTCGCAAGCTGTAGCATTAGCCGAAGAAGCTTTTAAGACTTACGCAACAATTTCAGACGTAAAAAAAGCCGATTTTCTGGACGCGATTGCCGAAGAAATTGAAGCCCTTGGCGAAGATTTATTAACCACTTATATTCAGGAATCAGGACTTCCTGCCGGAAGAGCAAATGGGGAACGTGGCAGAACAACCGGACAACTTAAAGCATTTGCCACTATGTTAAGAGAAGGTTCGTGGGTAGAAGCAATCATTAATAAAACAGAAGGCAAACCCGACATCCGAAGATTGCAGATTCCAATTGGGCCTGTAGTTGTTTTTGGAGCAAGTAATTTTCCGCTTGCATTCTCTACTGCCGGCGGAGACACCGCCAGTGCATTAGCTGCCGGTTGTCCTGTATTGGTAAAATCGCATCCGCTTCATGCCGGAACAGGCGAATTAGTAGCTTCGGCAGTTATAAAAGCAGCCAAAAGAACCGGAATGCCAAATGGTGTGTTTTCTAACCTGAACAGTAGCGGTATAGCAGTGGGGACAGCTTTGGTAGAACATCCTTCCGTGAAAGCAGTTGGGTTTACAGGAAGTATAAAAGGCGGAACAGCACTTTGCAAAATTGCGGCCAATAGAGCTATTCCAATTCCGGTTTATGCAGAAATGGGAAGTATCAATCCCGTACTTATTTTGCCTTCAGCTTTAAAAAGGGAAAGCGAAAAATGGGCTAAAAATTATGCCGCATCAATTGTGGCAGGAACAGGGCAATTTTGTACAAATCCAGGCCTTATTTTAGGAATAAAAAGCGCTGAGTTAGATAATTTTATTGCTATTTTAGCTTTAGAGACAGACAAATTATCCCCAACCTGTATGCTGCATCCTACTATAAAAAAGCAATACGAAAACCTGAAATCAGAAGTGCTTGACCAGGAAGGATATACGCAGGAAACCAGTTTGGAGAAAGTGGTAAAACCAAATTACGCATTGCAAAATATAATTGCGGTGGATGGTGAAACCTTCTTAAAAAATAAAACATTTCACAAAGAAGTTTTCGGGCCATTTTCTGTAGTAGTCAAATGCGATGATGTGCAGCAGCTCAACACCATTATTCTGGAGTTAGAAGGTCAATTGACAGGAACAGTTTTAAATGCTGATTTACAGGAATGGGACAACTTCAGCGAAGTAATCGAAAGCCTTAAAAACAAAGTCGGACGATTGATTTTTAATAATGTCCCAACAGGGGTAGAGGTTTGTTCAGGAATGACACACGGCGGACCTTTTCCTGCAAGTTCAGACAGTAAATTTACATCTGTAGGATTAACAGCGGTGAAAAGATGGGTTCGTCCGGTAACTTTTCAGGATTGGCCAGATCAATTATTGCCAGGCGCTTTACAGGATAAAAATCCTTTAAATATTACCAGAACTGTAAACGATATACTAACAAAGAACCCAATATAATTTATGCCAAGAAAAACCTTTTTTTGTGTTGATGCACATACGTGTGGAAATCCGGTAAGAGTTGTCGCTGGTGGCGGACCCAATTTGGTTGGAAACAACATGAGCGAAAAACGACAACATTTTTTAAAAGAGTACGACTGGATTCGTAAAGGACTTATGTTTGAACCCCGCGGTCATGACATGATGAGCGGCAGTATTTTATATCCGCCAAGCGATCCAGAAAATGATTTCGGAATTTTGTTTATCGAAACTTCAGGTTGTTTGCCCATGTGCGGTCACGGAACTATCGGAACCATAACTATCGCAATCGAAGAAGGTTTGGTGACACCCAAAATTCCGGGAAAAATTAAGATGGAAGCTCCGGCGGGACTTGTTCAGATCGAATACCAGCAAACCGGTAAAAAAGTAGACTGGGTACGATTGACAAACGTAAAATCATATCTGGCAGCAGAAGGCCTTACTATTGATTGTCCGGAATTAGGCGAAATTGTTTTTGATGTCGCTTACGGTGGAAACTATTATGCCATTGTAGATCCGCAACAGAATTTCTCGGGCGTTCAGGATTTTACAGCCGGAAAAATTGTGCAGTACAGTCAGGAAGTGCGCAAACGCATCAACGAGAAATATCCAAATCTTTTTATTCATCCAGAGAATGATACTATTCGTGATGTAAGTCATATGTTGTGGACAGGAGATCCTATCGATCCAACTTCGTCAGGAAGAAATGCCGTTTTTTATGGAGACAAAGCCATCGATCGTTCACCATGCGGCACCGGAACTTCGGCAAGAATTGCACAGCTTCACACCAAAGGAAAACTAAAAAAAGGAGAAGATTATATACACGAAAGTTTTATTGGAAGTAAATTTATTGGCAGAGTAGAAGAAGAAACTTCTATAGGAAATATCAAAGCCATAGTACCAAGTATTCAGGGCTGGGCAAAAGTTTACGGTTACAACAATATCATTATTGATGAAGATGATGATCCGTATGCTTTTGGTTTTCAGGTGATTTAAAAAAAAATGATAATATAAAAAAATCATTGGTTTACAGAAAAACTTCTTGCCAATGATTTTTTAAATTTATAATACTAATGAAAAAAGTAAGTATAATTGGCGGAGGAATAATAGGTTTGTGTTCAGCCTATTATTTAGCCAAAGAAGGTTATGAAGTAGTTGTTTTTGATAAATCAGATATGAGTGACGGCTGTTCTTATGGAAATGCAGGAATGATCGTTCCGTCGCATATCATTCCGCTCGCACAGCCCGGCATGATTGCGCAGGGAATAAAATGGATGTTTGATAGTCAAAGTCCGTTTTATGTAAAACCCAGATTAAACATGGATTTAATGAAATGGGGATTACAATTCTACAAACACGCCAATTTAAAGCATGTTGAAAAAGCCATGCCTGCACTTTGTAATTTATCGCTTTTAAGTAAAGACTTGTATCAGGATTTTGCCAAACAAAACAACTCCTTTTTTTATGAAGAAAAAGGACTTTTGATGCTTTTTAAAACCGAAAAAACAGGCGAAGAAATTCAACATGAAGGAATATTGGCAGAAAAATTAGGATTAGAAGTCGATTTTCTTTCGAAAGAAGAAGTTTCAAAATTAGAAACAGGAACCGCTACAAACGTAATTGGTGGTGTGCATTACAAAAGTGACGCGCATGTTTATCCGCAAAAATTCATGCAATTCATCAAAGAAGAACTGAATAAATTAAACGTAAAAATTCATTTGCAAACTACCGTAAGTGATTTTGTTTTAAAGAATAACGCAGTCGCCGAAATCATCACCGATAAAGGCAATTTTACAACAGACCAAGTGGTTTTAGCAACAGGATCGTGGAGTCCTCATATTGCCAAAAAATTGAATGTAAACATTTCGATTTTACCGGGAAAAGGATACAGTTTTACGCTTAACGATCAAAACCATAAACCGTCGATCCCGACAATTTTATGCGAAGGAAAAGTTGCCGTAACCCCTATGAATAATGATATCCGTTTTGGAGGAACCATGGAAATTACTCACACCAATGACACCAAAATCAATCAAAACAGGCTACAGGGAATTGTCAATTCAGTAAATGACTTTTATCCGGATTTAAAAATTGAAATGCCAAAAGTAGAAGATACCTGGTTTGGTTTCAGACCTTGTACACCTTCAGGAATGCCAATTATTACCAGAGATAAAAAACTTAAAAATTTAACGTTAGTCACAGGACACGCCATGATGGGATTAAGTCTGGCGCCTGCCACAGGCAAAATAGTAGAAGAAATCATTTCAGGAAAAACGACTTCTGTAGATACCCAAATGTTTCAACTCTAATAAATCAGCTTCATTTTTAACCAAACATGAAGCTGATTTTTTTTATTCAATGACGTTTTGAATTCTTGCGAACAAATTTTTCAGAAAGGCATAAAGAGTTTGTCATTTCGACCCAAGCTCGACAAAGATTGGAAACAATATTGAACGCGGATGACACGGATTCGCTTTGCGAAAACACAGATTAAAACGGATTTTATCAGCTTAATCTTGTCATTTCGAGGAACGAGAAATCACACTAGGAACTCTACAAAGATTAGATTCTCGTTGCGTCCCGAAGCTTCGGGATTGTGAAGATTTACTTCGCCTGTTCGCTATCGTTCAGGTCTTCTTCGTCGAAATGACAAATTGGACGAGAATATTATTGTGAAAATGATTGCCCTAGCCCCGATAGAAGTGGAAATTCTTTTGTGCCGGTGTTCGGTACAAAAGATTGAAAGGGATTGCTTCGCCAATTCGCACTTTCAGGCTCGGGTGCGGGATTAGCTCCTAAAAAAAATATCATTAAAATCCTTTAAAGCTTCATGTTCATTACAACTCACAACATAAATTCTAAATACTAACCACATTTAAAATTTTAAAAAACAGATTATCGCATTCCTAAACAAAAAACAACCAAAAAATGATAGACAATAACAAGGAAGAATTTAAAAAAGAACTCGGACTTCTCGACGGAACCATGCTTGTAGTAGGTTGTATGATTGGGTCAGGAATATTTATTGTAAGTGCCGATATCGCCAGACAAGTAGGTTCTACAGGCTGGCTTATTTTGATATGGCTTATTTCAGGAATCATCACTATGATTGCAGCAGTAAGTTACGGAGAATTAAGCGCCATGTTTCCTAATGCCGGCGGGCAATATGTGTATCTTAAAGAAGCGTATAATAAACTAATCGCATTTTTATACGGTTGGAGCTTTTTTGCAGTCATTCAAACCGGAACCATTGCGGCGGTTGGCGTTGCGTTTTCGAAATTTACTGCCTATTTAATTCCGGCGGTAAGTGATGAGAATATTATTTACGAGATGGGAAGTTTTAAACTCAATGTAGCACAAATCGTTTCCATTGTAACCATCATTTTTCTCACCTATCTGAATACCCGCGGAGTAAAAAACAGCAAAATTTTGCAAACCATTCTAACGATCATAAAAATAGTATCGATTTTAGGCTTAATTATTTTTGGGTTAACATTAGCCGCAAAATCTTCTGTATGGAGCGCCAACTGGACAGATGCCTGGACACCACATTCCTTTAATACCGAAACAGGTTCGTGGTTTCCAATAGGAGGAACGGCTTTAATTTCAGGGATCTCTGCTACGATGGTGGGAACCTTATTTTCAAGTGATTCCTGGACCGGCGTTACCTTTATTGCAGGAGAAATAAAAAATCCAAAACGAAATGTGGGTTTAAGTATGTTTCTGGGCACTTTAATCGTCACCATCATTTATGTACTGACCAATATAATGTATATAGCCGTTATTCCGCTTAGCGAAATTGCTGGCGCAAAATCAGATAGGGTAGCGGTGGTGGCTTCAGACTATATTTTTGGAGATATAGGAACGCTGATCATCGCGATCATGATTATGATTTCGACTTTTGCCTGCAATAACGGTTTGATAATGGCAGGAGCCAGAGTATATTATACGATGGCAACTGATGGTTTATTCTTTAAAAAAGCAGCAGTATTAAACCATGCAAGCGTTCCTGCCTGGGCACTTTGGGCACAATGTTTATGGGCTTCGGTATTGTGTCTTACCGGAAAATACGGTGATTTATTAGACTTCGTAATCATCATAGTGCTGATTTTTTATATCCTGACAATTTACGGTATTATCATTCTTCGTAAAAAAATGCCCGATGCGGTGCGTCCTTATAAAGCGATCGGATATCCACTTTTACCCTTGTTGTATATTGTAATTGCCTCGGCAGTTTGTATTTCGTTATTGTTCACTAAATTCTCTACTTGTGGCTGGGGTGTTTTAATTATGTTAATGGGAATTCCCATCTATTATTTAATAAAAGAAAAAACGGCAAATTGATCTTTCACTACCTAACAGGTTTTTAAAACCTGTTAGGTCTCTTAAAATTTTGAATCAGGTATTAATGTAGATGCATTATTATGTGTCTAACATTTTGCATATCAACAAACTTTGCGTAGACGCACTGCTGTGCGTCTCTACAATATGTAATGCTTAAATAGGTGTATTGAAATTTGTTTTGGCTTAAGCCAAAAGAAAAAATAATTCGATTTACTTCATTTCATTTTTGAGGTTAAGAAAAACTGTTTTTCAAGACCTTACTTGCATTTAATAACTGATTTTCCTCACATTTTGGTTTCGATGGGTAATATAATATTAGTATTTGTTAATATTAACCCATAGATCTCAATAAATAATATATATATTTATTAATATTTAAATTATGAGAACAACTGGTAAGAAAATAAGTGTGTTTTTAACACTTTCGTATTGTTTAATAGCTCAGGCTCAGGGAACTTTGAAAGAGTACAAGAGAGCAAACGCTGTCGATTCTTTATTCAAAAATAAAGTAACTAATATTCCTAAAGAGTTTCATTGGGTAGGAAATGATTATGTATGGTATAGCAATAACCTGTTAAAAGGGAAAGAATTTCTTTTGGTAGATACTAAACAGCAAAAACAGCAACAAGCATTTGATACCGTTAAGCTTGGGCAATCCCTTTCGAAAATAGTGGGCAAAGAAGTAAACGCCAAAGATCTCCCAATTGAAAATTTAGAATTCGACAAAACATTGTCAACGCTTGTTTTTACAACCGATTCACTTAAAATTTCCTGTAATTTAAAGACTTACGAATTAACAAAATTAGGGAGTTATAAAAAGCCAGTAAAAACAAATGAGTATTGGGGCGGAAACTTTGATGAGCTCGGCAATAAACCTGTAGGTTCTCCAGATTCTTTGCACACAGCATTTATAAAGAATTATAATTTATATATAATCAACAAAAAGACAAAAGTTGAAACCCAGTTAAGTTATGATGGCTCAAAAGGTTTTTATTATTCATCATATTTACAGTGGTCACCAAATAGTGCCGAAATCATGGCATATAAAGTAAGACCGGGGGAAGAACACAAAATTTATTTTGTAGAATCAAGTCCTAAAGATCAGTTTCAGCCCAAATTACAAACCAGAGATTATTTAAAACCAGGTGATCAATTGCCATTCAAAAGTCCGCAATTGTTTGTGGTAGCTTCAAAAAAGCAAATTCCTGTAGCGACTGATTTATTTCACGAGCAATATGATCTTTCGGGGATCGAATGGAAAGACGACAGCAGCAGTTTTACTTTCGAATACAACCAAAGAGGACATCAGGTTTATCGCGTTTTGGAAGTAAATGCGACAACTGGAAAAGTGAAAATTATTATAGAGGAAACAAGCCCGACGTTTGTAGAATACAGCGGAAAAAGATATCGTTTTGATAGTAAAAAAAGCAATGAAATTATCTGGGCTTCGGAACGTGACGGATGGAATCATTTGTATTTATATGATGCTCTTACAGGTAAAGTAAAAAATCAAATAACAAAAGGTAACTGGCCAGTTAGAGAAGTAATTAAAGTAGATGAAGAAAAGAAACAAATCTATTTTACAGCAAGCGGACTCGACAAAGATCAGGATCCTTATTTACTGCACTTTTGCCGAATTGATTTTAATGGAAAAAACTTCACACGATTAACGACAGAAAACGGCAATCATAAAGTGACTTTTTCTCCAGATTATAAATATTATGTCGATCAGTATTCGCGTGTAGATTTTGCACCCGTTACCGTTTTAAAAAGTGTCGAAACACAAAAAGCTATTGTAGAAATGCAAAAAGCAGATATTACCGAATTACAAAAAACAGGATGGACAGCACCGGAGGTTTTTACAGCCAAAGGAAGAGACGGAAAAACAGATATTTGGGGCGTTATTGTACGTCCAACCACTTTTGATCCTAATCGTACATATCCTATTATCGAATATATTTATGCAGGACCGCAGGATTCATTTGTGCCTAAAAATTTCCAGCCTTATTACTGGGCAATGTCATCGCTGGCAGAGTTAGGTTTTATTGTGGTTCAGATTGACGGAATGGGAACTTCTAATCGCTCAAAGGCGTTTCATGACGTTTGTTTTAAAAATTTAAAAGACGGAGGTTTCCCGGATAGAAAACTCTGGATGAAAGCCGCCGCAGCCAAATATCCTTATATGAATATTGATAAAGTGGGAATTCACGGTACATCGGCCGGAGGACAAAATGCGGGAGCAGCCTTAGTATTCAATTCTGATTTTTATGATGTGGCCGTTGCCTCTTGTGGTTGTCATGATAATCGAATGGATAAAATGTGGTGGAATGAACAATGGATGGGATATCCTGTAGGTCCGGAATATGAAGCCTGTTCGAATACCGCCAATGCTGCGCAACTAAACGGTAATCTGATGTTGATTGTGGGAGAATTAGATGATAATGTAGATCCCGCATCGACCATGCAATTTGCAAACGCGCTAATAAAAGCCAATAAAAATTTTGAATTAGTAACCGTTCCCGGAATGGGACATTCAGCCGGAGGCGATTACGGAGAACGCAAGCGCAGAGACTATTTTGTGCAGCATTTATTGGGAGTTACGCCACCAGCATGGAGTGAAGTTTATAAGTAAAAAACGTTTTAAAAGAATTAGATTATGAAAAGATATAGGCTATTTATTTGTGTACTATTAAGTTTTTGGGCATCAGCTTCAACATCGGTAATGGCACAAGGAGGCGATCAGATCTTAGACGGAATTGGTGAGACAGGTTTAATTGCGCGCTATATATTTGACGGAAATGCAAAAGATTGGTCAAGAAATAATTTACACGGAAAAATTCAGGAATCGCAAGCCAAGTTTGTCAATGACGAGCAATTTGGTAAAGTACTTTCTTTACCAGCTGATGCAAAAGCCTTTGTTACCCTTCCGGGTGAAGCTTTACTAGGTGAAGAATCTGTTAGTATTACGGGCTGGATTTTTCTGCGATCTAAACAAAAAGGTCAGCGATTTTTTGATTTTGGAAAAAACACCAATGCTCATTTTTTTGTTGAACCAATAGCAATTGATGGCTCGGGTTTTGAGGCGGAAATCAGTAATGGTGCAGGAGCAAAATACAAAACAAATTCACCAGCCCTTGAAACCGATAAGTGGTATCATGTAGCAGTTGTAATCAATATTCCATCGAAATCTATTAGTACTTATGTAAACGGATTGCGTGTAAGCGAAACTAAAAATGTAGCATTAAATTTAGATCAGATATTCGATACTAAATCAGGGGATAAAAATCTGCTTTACATTGGGAAATCACTAGCAGATGGTCCTTCTCTTAATGCGAAACTGCACGATTTCAGAATCTATAGAGTTCCATTAAACGAAAAACAAGTTGGCAGAATCTATCATAATTCTTTAAAAGACAACCAGGAAGAAGAAACAGAAGAAGAACAGGCCAAAGATCTTCCGTCGTTTTCTAAAACAAGTCCACAATTGTATAATCATTATTTAACCAGTGTATCAGACATTACAGTAGAAACTGGAGTTGGATATCTTCCGCGATTACCAAGTTATATAAAAGGAGTTTACAAAGATGGCGTTCAGGGCCCGGAAGTGCGGGTAATTTGGCCTGCACCAACAGACAATAGTCAGGTATTAAAAACAGGTCAATATACCGTGACAGGAACGATTCCTGGAACTGATTTAAAACCAAAAGCTCTTGTAAAAGTAATTTCGGCAAAAGAAGCTGCAACACCAGAACGTAAATTAGAAGTTTTTCATCTCGATCAGGTGTCTTTAAATAATAATCTTGACGGTAACCAGACAAAATTTATAGAAAACCGTGATAAATTTATCACAACACTTGCGACAACAGATCCGGATTCTTTTCTGTATATGTTCCGTAATGCTTTTGGGCAGGAACAGCCAACAGGAGCAGAACCGCTTGGTGTTTGGGATACGCAGGAAACCAAATTACGCGGACACGCAACAGGACATTACTTGACTGCCATTGCTCAGGCCTATGCAAGTACAGGTTATGATAAGTCGCTTCAGGCCAATTTCAAGGAAAAAATGGAGTATATGGTGAATACACTATATCAGTTAGAACAGTTATCCGGAAAACCAAAAGAGGCTGGAGGTAAATCTGTGTCAGATCCTACAGCTGTACCTTTTGGTCCGGGAAAAACTAGTTATGATTCAGATTTAAGTCCGGAAGGTATTCGTACCGATTATGAAAATTGGGGAAAAGGTTTTATTAGCGCTTATCCGCCGGATCAGTTTATTATGCTGGAAAACGGAGCAACTTACGGAGGACAAAAAACTCAAATTTGGGCGCCTTATTATACTTTGCATAAAATTCTTGCCGGATTAATGGACGTTTACGAAGTAAGCGGAAACGAAAAAGCGCTTGAAACTGCCAAAGGAATGGGAGACTGGGTGTATGCCCGTATGAAAAAGCTACCAACAGAAACCTTGATAAGTATGTGGAACCGATATATAGCGGGAGAATTTGGCGGAATGAACGAAGCCATGGCAAGATTGTACCGCATAACAAAAGATCCTCATTATCTGGAAGTAGCCCAATTATTCGATAACATTAAAGTATTTTACGGCGATGCCAAACACTCGCATGGATTGGCTAAAAACGTAGACACTTTCCGCGGATTGCATGCCAATCAGCACATTCCGCAAATTATGGGTGCGCTTGAAATGTATCGTGATTCTAATACACCGGAATATTACAACGTAGCAGATAACTTTTGGTACAAAACCGTAAACGATTATATGTATACAATTGGAGGCGTTGCCGGAGCAAGAAATCCTGCCAATGCAGAATGTTTTATAAGTCAGCCTGCTACGATTTACGAAAATGGTTTTTCATCAGGGGGTCAAAATGAGACTTGCGCGACTTACAATATGCTGAAACTAACAGGAGATTTGTTCCTGTATGATCAGCGTGCCGAGTATATGGATTACTACGAACGCGGACTTTACAATCATATTCTGGCTTCTGTAGCACAAGATAGTCCTGCCAATACGTATCACGTACCGTTACGACCGGGTTCTGTAAAACAGTTTGGAAATGCTCACATGACGGGTTTTACTTGTTGTAACGGAACTGCAATTGAAAGCAATACAAAATTTCAGAATTCGATTTATTTTAAAAGCGCAGATACCAACACATTATATGTCAATCTCTACGTGCCATCTACTTTAGAATGGACAGAAAAAAAGGTGACAGTGGTACAAACAACTGATTTTCCTAATGAAGATTTTACCCGATTGACCATCAAAGGAAATAGCAAATTTGATATTAAAGTTCGTGTACCACATTGGGCAACCAAAGGATTTTTTGTCACCATTAATGGAAAACAGGAAAAGGTAAAAGCCCAACCTGGAAGCTATCTTACCTTAAAACGCAATTGGAAAAATGGAGACATAATTGAGTTGCGCATGCCGTTTGAGTTTCACTTAGAATCAGTAATGGATCAGCAAAATATCGCCAGTTTATTTTACGGGCCAATATTGCTTGCAGCGCAGGAACCGGAACCAAGAAAAGATTGGAGAAAAGTAAACTTAGACGTTAAAGATATCGGCAAATCAATACAAGGAGATCCTAAGAAATTAGAATTTGCTATCGACGGAATTGTTTACAAACCTTTTTATGAAAGCTATGGACGACATTCTGTTTATCTGGATGTTACGCTGAAATAAAAAAGTTCGCCGCGAATTAAATTTAAAAAAAGTTCGCCACGAATTTCACGAATTAGCACGAATTATTTTTTAGATCTATTTCAAATTCTTAAAATAATTTTCAAAAAATTCCATAAAAATTAGTGATAATTCGTGGAATTCGTGGCAAAAAAACAGTAGTAATTCCAGCATTAAAATCATCAAACCAAAAACATGAAAAAATATTTTCTAACCCTTTTTTTATTTTTAGCAATGGCAGCTCAATCATTTGCAAACGATCTCATTGATGTTATAAATACTTTTCAGGCAGATAAAACAGCCTTGCAGAATTTTTATTCAAACAATGAATCAGAAGAATATTATGTACGCTTTTCAAAATTTTACGATGATTGGTCCAAGACAATAAAAGCCATTGATTTTAAGAATCTATCAAAAGACGGGAAAGTAGATTATTTGCTGCTTAAAAATATAATCGATAAAGAAAATTATTTTTTACAAATAGAATATAAAACCTATAAAGAAGTAGCTCCCGTATTGGATTTTTCAGGTGATATTAATCTTTTTATTAAAGAAAGACGAAGAGGCAAGAGACCCGTTTCAAATCAGTTGGCAAAAGCGTTTGATCTTGCCGGAATGAGTATTGATAAAAAAACAGAGTTATTAAAAAACAAACCTTTCAAAGATTGGTTTGCAGCAGACAAAGCAGCGAAAACAGTCGTTTCTTTCGAGAAATCACTCAAAGAAGCTTATGAATTTTATTATAGTTATGATCCCGATTTTACCTGGTGGATGCAGAAACCGTATAAAAACCTATCAGAAAAACTTAAAATTTATGAAGATTTTCTACGATCAAACTATTCTAAAACAAGCGTAAAAGACGACGGAAGCGGGATTATAGGAAAACCAATTGGCAGAGAGGCTATCATCAAAAGTTTATCGTATGAATATATTCCGTATTCGCCAGAAGAATTGATAGCTACGGCACAAAATCAATTTGAATGGTGCAAGAAAGAAATGATCAAAGCTGCTACAGAATTAGGTTACGGAAGCGATTGGAAAAAAGCGCTGGAACACGTAAAAGACACTTACGTTCCTGCAGGCGAACAACCGCAAGCCATAACTGATTTATACAATCAGTCGGTTAAATTTATCGAAGACAGAGATTTAATCACCTTGCCGGATTTGACAAAAGAAACCTGGCAAATGATTATGATGACACCAGAACGCCAGAAAATAAATCCGTTTTTTACAGGAGGATGGGAAATCAGCATTTCGTATCCAACCGAAGATATGGATCAGAAAGACAAGCTGATGAGCATGCGTGGTAACAATCCGAATTTTTCGTTTGCAACGGTACAGCACGAATTATTGCCGGGACATAATTTGCAGTTTTTTATGAATAGCCGTTACAAATCGTATCGTCAGCCTTTTGATACTCCGTTTTGGATGGAAGGCTGGGCGTTGTATTGGGAAATCAACCTTTGGAACAAACAATTTCCGCAAACGCCGGAACAGAAACTAGGAATGTTATTCTGGAGAATTCACCGTTGTGCCCGAATCATTTTTTCATTAAAATACCATTTGGGCGAAATGACGCCACAGCAATGTATCGACTTATTAGTAAATGAAGTAGGACACGAAAGAGCGAATGCAGAAGCAGAAGTCAGACGTTCTTTTGCCAGCGGAGACGCACCCTTGTATCAGGTTGCTTATATGACGGGAGGATTACAATTTTATGCTTTAAGAAATGAATTACTCGCCAAAGGATGGACAGAAAAACAGTTTCATGACCGTGTTTTAAAAGAAAATATAATGCCGGTAGAAATGCTGCGAATTCTATTAGAAGATCTTCCTGTTGATGAAAATTATAAAACGAATTGGAAGTTTTCGACTGATTTTAAATAATGAAAAGAGCGTAAAGTCTGTCATTAAAAATATAAAAAAATAAGGCTGAAAAGTCGGTTTAAAGGGGTTAAAATAATAATAAGAAATATGAAAAAAATAACATTATTAGCTGTGATGATTTGTTGCTCAATTGCTTCAAATAATCTGCAGGCGCAGGAGTATTGGGATAAAATTAAAGCCGAAAAATCAACACTGGAAATCGATAAGGGATATCTTAATTTAAGTACCAAATCATTTCAGCTCAAATTATTAAAATCATCTCAAACCGTAGCCGCTTTGTCTCCCGTAGCAGATAAAACTTTTGATTTTACTCCCAGCGACCGACTTTCGATCAGGGATAAAGACGGACTTTACCATCTTGGAGATATTAATTTTAGAATTAAAGATGCCACTGGTGCCTGGAAAAATTATTCCAGTGCTGCCAAACGTGCTTCGGTAAAAGAATTACCCGTTTCAGGAACTACATTGGCAGCAGCAGATCTTTCAAATACTTTTACGGCAGGAACTCCGCTGACGGTAAAGCGTTATTATGAAGATAAAAACGGAGATTTAATAATGCGTTTTGAAATTACTAATAATTCAGCATCAGCAATAGAAATTGGAGCTTTAGGAATTCCTATGGTTTTTAATAATATTCTGGAAGGAAAATCACTGGATGATACTCACGCTCAAAATGTATTTTTTGATCCGTACATAGGAAAAGATGCAGGTTATCTTGAAGTAAAAAGATTAAGCGGTCACGGTCCTGCATTGTTATTACTTCCTGAAGAAAATATGCCATTTGAAGCCTATCGTCCGCTATTGGATGATATTACACCAAGAAGTATTGTATTTGAAGGATTTCATGAGTGGATGCCGTTAAGTAAAGCTTACGCCGAGAACGAATGGAAATCGGCAGAACAATGGAATACACCAACTTCGTTAACACTTGCTGCGGGAGCTTCGAAAAACTTTTCTTTAAAATTAGTATTGGTGGATGAAATTAAAAACATTCAAAAAACATTAATCGAAAAAGAACGCCCTGTAGCGATAGGGATTCCGGGATATGTATTACCGGAAGATGTAGACGGACAGCTTTTTTTACAATACAAAAAAGCCGTAAAATCCTTTAAAATTGAACCGGAAGGCGCTTTGACAATCGAGGCAAAAGGAAAAAACGAAAAAGGATATTTTCAATATAAAGTAAACGGAAAAAAATGGGGCAGAGCCAGATTAACCGTAACTTATGAAGACGGCTTAGAGCAAGCGATAAACTATAAAGTAATAAAATCCGAAAAAGATGTGGTGGCAGATTTTGGTCATTTCTCGACAACAGCACAATGGTTTGATGAGAAAAACGATCCTTTTCACAGAAACCCGTCTGTAATCTCTTACGATTACGAAACCAAAAAACAAATAACTCAGGACAGCCGTGTATGGATTGCAGGTTTAAGTGACGAAGGCGGAGCAGGCGGCTGGTTGGGCGCTATTATGAAACAATTGATCGAACCCAATAAAGAAGAAATCGTAAAACTGGAACAATTTGTTGATAAAACACTTTGGGGAGGAATTCAATACAATACAGCCGATACGCTTAAATATGGAGTTAAAAAAAGTGTTTTTTACTACGAACCTACTTTAATGCCGGAAGGAACTTATAGTAAAGGGGTGAATTATAAAACCTGGGCAGCATGGGACAAAAAAGGATCGGATGATCCGGGAAGATCTTACAATTACCCTCACGTTGCCGCAGCACACTGGACGATGTATCGTTTGGCCAGATACCACAAAGGTTTGGTTACGAATCATACTTGGGATTGGTACCTGAAAAATGCTTACGAAACCAGTATTGCTATGACAACACTGGCGCCATATTATGCTCAGTTTGGACAAATGGAAGGAACGGTTTTTTTATTGATTTTGAAAGATTTAAAAACCGAAGGATATACCGAAATGGCTAATAATCTGGAAGCCAAAATGAAAGCCAGAGCCGATCATTGGAGAACACTTAATTATCCTTTTGGGAGCGAAATGCCATGGGATTCTACAGGTCAGGAAGAAGTATATATGTGGTCGGATTATTTTGGATACAATGACAAAGCAAAGATCACGCTTGATGCTATTTTAGCCTATATGCCAACAATGCCTAACTGGGCGTATAACGGAAACGCGCGCAGGTATTGGGACTTTTTGTACGGTGGAAAATTGTCAAGAGTAGAGCGCCAGATTCATCATTATGGATCAGCTCTTAATGCGATTCCGGTTTTGGAACAATTCAGAAAAACACCGGATGATTTTCATTTACTAAAAGTAGGTTACGGAGGATTATTAGGAGGAATTTCTAATATTACCGAGGATGGTTTCGGACCTTCAGCATTTCATTCTTATCCTGAAACGCTTAGAATCGATTATTTATCCGGAGATTATGGTTCAGGTTTCTTTGGTTATGCCGTAAATACAGCCACTTTTATAACCAATGAAAAAGATTTGGGCTGGTTGGCTTTTGGAGGAAATCTAAAAGAAAAGGGCGATGAAGTTGAAGTAGAAATTACAACAGCGGCAAAATCTAAAGTATATATTGGTGCCAAAAAAATATGGTTAACATTAGACGCGGGAACGTTTCAAAAAGTAAGTTACAATACCAAAACAGGTGCAGTTAAAATTACTTTAGATCCCAAAAATGCCTATACTCCAGATGCTTATTTAAGAATTGATCAGGATGTAAAATTGTCTTACGAAAAAGTAAGAGGCGCTTATAAAATTGCATTGAAAACGAAAGCGATTCAAATTAAATTATAAAGATGTAATGAAGCAAAAATCAAAAAAACACTTTTTCAAAAAAATACTATTTACTGTATTTGGAGTACTTACGGGTTTACATTCCGGTGCTCAAAATTTCGATAAATTTTTCCCGAAAAAAGACCTGACCACAGTTGGGGTATATTATTACCCTGAACATTGGGATCAGAGTCAATGGGATCGTGATTTGAAAAAAATTGCCGAAATGGGTTTTGAATTCACTCATTTTGGCGAATTTGCCTGGGCACAATTAGAACCTCAGGAAGGTGTTTATGATTTTAAATGGCTGGATAAAGCGGTTGAAATTGCGGCAAAATACAAGCTGAAAATTATTATGTGTACTTCGACAGCCACTCCTCCGGTATGGCTCGTTCGCCAGCATCCGGATATTCTTTCAACTTATGAAGATGGTACCAAAACCGATCACGGTTCGAGACAACACGCATCATTTTCAAGTAATTATTATCGAAGCTATTCGCTGAAAATGATTGAGCAATTAGCCAAAAGATATGGCAATAATAAAAATATCATCGGCTGGCAGGTCGACAATGAACCGTCCCGTTTTCTGGATTATGGAGCAGATGCACAACAGCGTTATCGCAATTGGCTAAAGCAAAAATATACCACTATTGATGCCTTAAATCAGGCTTGGGGAAACAATTTCTGGAGCGGAACTTATTCTGACTTTAATCAAATTAATATTCCGTTACACAAAGAATGGGGAATGAA
Organism: Flavobacterium sp. CSZ; assembly: GCF_015350725.1. Taxonomy (NCBI): domain Bacteria; kingdom Pseudomonadati; phylum Bacteroidota; class Flavobacteriia; order Flavobacteriales; family Flavobacteriaceae; genus Flavobacterium; species Flavobacterium sp. CSZ. The sequence continues at coordinate 79,653 of NZ_JADKPQ010000025.1, read as the reverse complement.
TCTGCATTCTCAATTAGATCATTATCGATTTGCCGACGAGGAAACGGCAACTTTTCTGGACAGCCAGGCAGTTACCATACGAAAACAGGTAAGCAAAGACCAATGGATTACATCTAATTACAGATCCAACTATGATGAAAGTTTTGTTGGAATGAGTAAAGAACTCGATTTTGATTGTTATACACGCTATTTAGTTTACGGAGGAAGTTTGGGCATCGGACCAAAAGGATATCGTTTAGGCGATTACGCGAGTATAGGAATGTCGAATGACTTTTTTCGCCCTCTGAAAGGCATGTATGGTTGTATGGAATTACAGCCGGGACAAGTAAACTGGGGAAGTATTAATCCGCAGCCTTTGCCGGGAAGTATCCGTATGTGGTTGTGGCATGTTTTTGCCGGCGGAAGTAAATTTACCTGTACCTATCGTTTTCGCGCGCCATTGTACGGTTATGAGCAATTTCATTACGGAATTGTCGGCACCGATGGAGTAACGCCAACTGTTGGCGGAACAGAATTTCGCCAGTTTATAAAAGAAATTGATACACTGCGAAAAAAATACGATGCTAAAGCGACATTGCCGGATTACTATTTAAAACGTAAAACCGGAATTTTATTCAATGCTGATAATGTGATGGGCATTGAGCTAAACAAGCAAACAAAAGAATGGAATACATTGGGACATTTTTCAAAATATTATAAAGCGACAAAATCTTTTGGCGCGCCGGTTGACTTTGTGCGCGATACAACTAATTTCTCTAAGTATCCCTTTTTGATAGTGCCTGCTTATCAGATGATTGATCAAAAAATGATCGATAAACTAACACTTTATGCTAAGAATGGAGGGAATTTAATATTGAGTTGTCGCTCCGGAATTCAAAACCGTCAGGGACATCTTTGGGAAGCGAAATTTTACGAACCTATGTGGAATTTAATTGGATCTCAAATAGAATCGTATGATCTTTTAATGCCACAATCGCCTGGTACAATTAAATTTAATAATCAGGAATTTGCTTGGACAAGTTGGGGTGATTTATTGAAACCCAATAAAGAAACAGAAGTTTGGGCCACCTACGAAGGAGATTTTTACTCCGGGACGCCCGCTATTATTTCGCGTACTTTAGGTAAAGGAACCGTTACCTATATTGGCGTAGATTCTAAAAACGGCGAACTTGAAAAGCAAGTATTGAGAAAGTTGTACCAAAAACAAAATGCTCCCATAGAAAATTATCCCGAAGGCATTATGGTGGATTATCGTGACGGATTTGGTATTGTGGTCAATTATTCAGATAAAATATACAACATCAATTTACCGGAAAAGGCAAAACTTATTATTGGTACAAAAGCAATAAAAACTGCTGATGTACTGGTTTGGAAATATTGATAGAATTAATTGAAGCCAAGTTAATAATAGGTGTCAGGCAGAGCGTCCCGAGAGTTCGGGAGAAGCCCTGTTTGTTTAAATAGTGAGCCGCCTTTAGTTAAAAAAAACTATGTTTCTATATGTTTAAAATTTTCTCGCAGATTTGGCAGATTTAGCAGATTTTTTAAAATTTTCAGCCGTAGTATATAGATTTACTGCGCTGTTTTTAAAAAAAATCTTTTTACATCTTTTTTAATAAAGTCAAACCAAGACTTCCTAAAATAAATCTGCTAAATCCGCCAAATCTGCGAGAGAAAAATATGTACACAATTTTAAAATCAATATAGAATAAATGTGTCAAAATAATTATATCCAAAACAAAAGATCTTCAAAAAAATAATAATTACAATGCTGAAAAAGAAACTATTTTACAGTCTTATTGCACTTGTTTTTACAGGAAATATTTTTGCCCAAAAAGATATTCCTGTAAACACGCCCGGAGCTCAAAATCCTATTTTGCCGGGGTGGTTTGCCGATCCTACCATTAAAAAGTTTGGCGATATTTATTATATCTATGCCACGACAGATAATGAAATGCTGGCATCGGGCGCACCTACAGTCTGGTACAGTAAAGACTTTAAAAACTGGTACAATTATATCATGGAAATTCCGTCTTTTTCGGCAAAATCGATTACGAATTTCTGGGCTCCGGATATTGTAGAAGGAGACGATGGGAAATATTATTTGTATTTTGGAAATTGTGAAATAGGCTGTAATATTTACGGATATGTTTCAGACACGCCTGTTGGCCCTTGGAAAAAATTAAGCGAAAAGGATGTTCCCGTAATTTCAAACGGATATCCACGAGAAGGTTATCCGTCTCTGGATGCGCAGTTTTTTAAAGATACCGATGATAAAATCTACGGATATTGGGGAACCTGGGTACACTACAATGGCGGATATGCTGTGGGTGAATTAAACAAAAAAACAATGGGTGAAATGGTTCATTCAGCTAATATTCCTTTAGCGCAAACTCCGGAACCTTTTGAAGCCGCTTATATGATGAAAAAAGGCTCTAAATATATCTTGATGTATTCCGGAGCTTCTTGTCATGATGAAACCTACAACGTTCGCTATTCCTATTCTGATTCTCCTTACGGACCTTTTACGCCTGGAAAAAATAACCCAATTCTGAGTACGAATGAAGATCAAAGTGTGCACGGTCCGGGACATCATTCTGTTTTAAAAGAGAATGACGATTACTACATCGTGTATCATAAACACGATTATCCTATGACCCGGGGCGGACTTGCCAGACAGGTTTGTATCGATAAAATGATTTTCGAAAATGATTCGACTATAAAAAAAGTAGTACCCACAAGTAAAGGTATAAATGATCTTGTAAAATCTACTGTACCTGAGGATATTGGTTTTGGTAAAACAACAACAGCATCATCTTGTTATCACTTAAAATCGACCCAATACGATTACGAATATAAACCTTCGTATGCGACAGATGATAACAATGCCACAATGTGGAAAGCAGCGAACAACACATCGCCTCAGGATTTAACCATCGATTTGGTAACGGTTCAAACCATAAAAAGGGTGATGACGCAATTTGAATTCGCGAGTTATTATTACCAATACAAACTGGAATATTCTGTAAACGGAAAAAACTGGTTTGTCTATGCTGATCAATCTAAAAATCGTACAGCAGGAAGTCCAATGATTGATGATAATGATGTAACGGCACGTTATATAAAACTAACCGTTTTAGCGACGGAAAAAACCGGATTGTATGCAGCAGTTTGGAACATCAAAGTCTATAGTTCGTTATTTGATCTTCCGTTAACATTAAAAAATGTACCATCAAAAATACTTCCTGCCGTAAAAAGCACTAAGAAATTGTTAGTTGATCTTGATGCGTCTAAAATAGCGAACAATTCAGTTATAAATACCATTTCGAATAAAGGTTCGATTGGAGGAACTTTTACAAAAAGCGGCGAAATAGCGTTAGAAAAGCCGGATGGAATTAAAGCTTTTCATTTTAAAAATGGTGCATTGACATTAGATAAAGCAGTTCCAAAATCTTTAGCCTGGAATGGTTCTTATACCGTTGCGACTTGGGTTAAAAATCCTGACGTTGCCAAAGAAGGAGAAATTCTGGCATCATGGTGCGATCGCAATGAATTTAATTTAGCCAATTCGTACAATGCTTTGGCATACAACAGCGGAAGTTATGGCGCCGGAGTACATTTAGACGGTCATTTTGATATGAAATTTAATAAAGTTCCCGAAACTAATAAGTGGCATCATATCGTTTTAACTTTTGATGGCGTAGTAGAGAAAATATATGTAGATGGTGTTGTCGATAATTCGCAAACGATGCTGTTATCTTCTGCAATTGAAAAAGCTAAAATTATCATTGGAGCATCAGATATTGGAGAAAATTTCTCTGGTTTTATGGCTTCTTTGCGTTTGTACGATTATGCGCTTAATGCAAAAGATGTATTGGAAGTAATGAAACAAACAAAACCTAAAACTGAATTCAATTAATTTAAACACATAGAAACATAGATTTTATGGTTTTGGAAAAAAAGTAAATCAAAAAGAAACAAGTTTCTCAAACATAGTCCCGAAGCATCGGGATGTGTTGATGGAAGTGGAACGTCTTTTTTGAGTTCAATGATACTATGTTTCTATGTGTTTAATTAAATTAGCACTTTATAATTTTTAAATAGAAAAAATGACAATAGGTATAGGCGGTTCGACAGCTGCAATCGAATTAGAAAAAATACAAAACAGGACTCAGGATGTACAGCCAATTCAGTTGAAGGAATATCTGGAACGTATAAAGAAAGCAATTGGTTTAATGAAAGAACTTTCTGTTCAGGCCATTTATCTTAACGCGGGAACCAACCTGTATTATTTTACAGGAACAAAATGGAATGCTTCTGAAAGAATGGTCGGTGCATTATTGTTTGATGATGGTTCTTTAGAATATATAGTGCCAAAATTTGAAGAAGGTACTTTTAAAAAATACATGAAAGTTCAGGCCAATATTAATTGTTGGGAAGAACATGAGTTGCCTTATATTTTATTTGGTAAAATATTGAATGACAGAAGCTCTGAGTATGGAAGAATTGCCATTGATGAATCTTCGCCTTATTTTTTAGTAGATGGAGTTGCTAAAGCCAATACTTCATACGCTTTTATAAATGCGCAACAAATTACGGCGGCTTGCAGAATGCAAAAATCGAAGAATGAAATTGCCATTATTCAAAAAGCAAAAGACATTACTATGGAGGTTCAGCGTGCTGCAGCCAAAATACTAAGACCCGGAATTACAGCTGACGAAGTGGTTGATTTTATTAATAAAGCACATATTAAGGCAGGAATACCTTCGGGTTCTTATTTCTGTATTGTTTTATTTGCCGATGATACGCAATATCCTCACGGAGTTTCGGTTCCTCAGCCTTTAAAAGAAAATGATGCCGTGATTGTAGATACAGGCTGTAGGTTAGAAGGTTATCTTTCGGATATTACAAGATCATATGCTTACGGAAATCCTTCGGAAGAATACAGAACCATTTGGAATCTGGAGCAAAAGGTTCAATTCGCTGCTTTTGAAGCGGCTAATATCGATGCCACTTGCGGATCTGTAGATGATGCGGCAAGAAAAACTTTGGCGGAAGCCGGACTAAGCCCAGATTATGATTTACCGGGATTACCGCACAGAGTAGGGCACGGAACCGGATTAGACATTCATGAATTCCCGTATTTGGTACGCGGAAGCGAAATAAAATTGCAGGAAGGAATGGTCGTAAGTAATGAACCGATGATCTGTATTCCGGGGAAATTTGGTATCAGACATGAAGATCATTTTTACATGACCGAAAACGGAGCAAAATGGTTTACTACGCCGATGCAGAGTATTGATAATCCTTTTGGATATTAATTATCCACTCTGTTTGTCTTTTCGAGGAGCGAGAAATCTTCACAAGCAACTCTGTAAAGCAAAGGATTTTAGATTAGTTTGTCATCTCGACGGAGGATCACACTAGAAATTCCGCAAAAGGAGCCGCCAATCTTTGTCGAGTTTCTAGTGTGATCCTTCGTTCTTCAGGATGACAAAAATGAGAATTTATTGTGTGTAATAAAAACATTGTAATGCGGTGTATCATTAATTAAATAAATAAAAAAATGAAGCGATTTTTACTTTTACTGACTATTATGTATTTGCCTGTTCAGGCGCAGGAAAGTTCGATAATTAAGATAGAGACCGAAAGTTCGGCTTTAGTTTTAAAAGTTGGTAAAAACAAAAAATTGTATCAGACGTATTTGGGAAGAAAACTGAATAATAGCGCTGAATATGAAGCCGTTTCAAAAGAAAACACCAAAAATTTTGTGGTCAATGACGGAAATCCATTAATCGATCTGCGTCATGCAGCGTACCCCACTTTTGGAACTGATAATTTATTTGAACCCGCTATCAGAATTACCCATAACGACGGAAATCCTTCATTAGAATTAGAATATCAAAATCATACAGTTCAAAAAACAGATGATAATACGGCTGAGATTATTGTCAAATTAAAAGATCCTCAATATCCGGTTTTTGTCAATCTTCATTATAAAACATTCTTTAAAGAAAATGTAATCGAATCGTGGACAGAAATTCAGCACAATGAGAAAAAACCGGTAATGCTGTACAATTATGCTTCATCGGCATTGCATCTGGATGCAGATCAATATTGGCTAACACAATTTTATAGCGATGTGGTTGAGGAAGTTCGAATGGAAGAAAGTCAGCTTACCAGAGGTATCAAGGTTATCGATTCGAAATTGGGAGTTCGCACGAATATGTTTGCGTCTCCAAGTTTTTTTCTTTCTTTAAATTCAAAATCGGGCGAAAATACGGGTGAAGTGATCGCAGGCACAATCGCCTGGTCAGGAAACTTTAAATATACATTTGATATTGATAACAATAACGAGTTAAGAATTATTTCAGGTATTAACGAATTTGCATCAGAATACAATCTCGAACCTGGAAAAACTTTTAAAACGCCTGTTTTTATTTATACATTTTCGAATCACGGAAAAGGTCAGGCGAGTAGAAATTTGCATGCCTGGGCCAGAAAATATGGTCTTAAAGATGGCGAAAAACCACGTCTTACTTTACTGAACAATTGGGAAACCACTTTTTTTGATTTTGACGAAAACAAGTTGGCCAATATGTTTACAGATGCCAAAACATTGGGCGTAGACATGTTTTTGCTGGATGATGGCTGGTTTGGCAACAAATACCCAAGAAGCGGTTCTACATCTGGTTTAGGAGACTGGCAGGCTACAAAGTCGAAATTGCCAAACGGAATTGGTTTTCTAATGGAACAGGCTAAAAAAACCGATGTAAAATTTGGTATCTGGATCGAACCGGAAATGATCAACGAAAAGACAGAACTTTACGAAAAACATCAGGATTGGGTATTGAGTTTACCTAACAGAGAAAAGAATATTTATCGAACCCAATTGGTTCTTGATTTATGCAATCCGCAGGTTCAGGACTTTGTTTTTAAAGTTGTCGATGATATCATGCAAACCAAACAGGGAGTTGCTTTTTTTAAATGGGATTGCAATCGTATGATGACAAGCGCTTATTCGACTTATCTTAAAAATCAGCAATCGCATTTGTTTATTGAATATACAAAAGGTTTGTACAAAGTTCTTGACCGAATAAAAGCCAAATATCCTAATCTTCCTATGATGCTGTGTGCCGGAGGAGGAGGAAGGGTCGATTACGGATTTCTAAATTATTTTACTGAGTTTTGGGCGAGCGACAATACAGATCCTTTTGATCGTGTGTTTATTCAATGGGGATATTCTAATTTTTATCCGGCACTTGCAACTTGTAATCACGTTACCTCTATGGGAAATCAGTCCATTAAATTTAAAACTGATGCTGCCATGATGGGTAAACTGGGTTTTGATATTCACGTTGGAGGATTAAAGCCAAACGAATTGCAATTTTGTCAGCAAGCAGTTGCCAATTACAAACGACTAAGTCCGGTAATCTGGCAAGGCGATTTGTATCGCTTGATTTCGCCTTATGAAGAAAGCAGGGCAGTACTAATGTATGTGAATCAGGACAAAACCAAGTCGGTTGTTTTCTCTTATACTTTGCATCCATTAACAGATCCTAATTATAGTCTGGTACGATTAGAAGGACTCGATCCTTTAAAAAAATACATCGTCAAAGAAATCAATCTTATGCCTGAAGCCAAAAATACTTTTGAAGCATCAGGGAATGTTTTTTCGGGAGATTTCCTGATGAAAGTAGGTTTGAAAGTTTCTTCTTCAAAGCAGGAAAGCAGCGTTGTATTAGAGGTTACAGTTGTTGAGTAGTTTTTGGAATTGTAATTTTGTAACTTATTGTAAAACAGAAAAGTGTATTTAATAAAATAGGTAAAATAGTATTAAATGTAGATAATATTGTCTTATAAATAGATTAGTGTTGTTTTTACATTTACAAAAGAATGCTATTTCTTAACCTATTAATTAAATAAACTATGAAAAAACTTTTACTACTAGTTGTCGTTTTTCTGTCCAGTTATTTTGCAATTGCACAGAAAACGCTTTTTACTCCCACAGAATGGAGTGACCCCAACAATGAATTTTATAATAAAGTATCCAACTCCAGAAAGTACGAGTCGACAAATTTTGTATTGTATTGGGGCGATAAAGTAGGCACAAATCCTGCAGCTTATGCCGATGCTGCTTTACGATTTACTCCCCAATCGGTTGCAGATACGCTCGAGACTAGCTTTAAACGCTATATCACTGATTTGCATTTTGTAAATAATGCGCCAACAACCAATTTCGGGAAGTACAAGATCATTATTATGATGATGAACACCTGGAATTCTACAGATCCCAGATTAGAAGCTTTCGCACAAGCGAGTTCCTTTAGTAATACTATTGGCGCCATGTTCGTGCATCCCGAAGCGACCAGAGATGGCGGGGCATTATCGCATGAGTTTGCCCATACGCTGCAAATGATGATGAGCATTCAGGAAAATCCCGGTGCCGGAAGAGCATTTGCAGGATACGATTGGGCGAGTCCGTTTTACGAAGGACATGCCAATTTTATGCGTGCACAGGCGTATCCGCAATGGGCAGAAATTGACGGAACTCTGACCCGCTGGATACAAACCAAACATTTTATGTGGTCCTCTAACCGACATCATTACACCAATTTTCATTTGATGTATTATGTTCAGGAAAAAGAAGGTTTTGATTTTACCAGAAGAATGTGGGCAGAATCGATCAATGAAGAACATCCCCTTGAAACTATTAAAAGATTAAAAGGATTTACTCAGGATCAGCTCGACGATTATCTTTGGGGATATGCACAAAGACAACCGGCATTCGATTATCCTATTCAGTGGAATTCTCAAATCAACACAACCAGTAATTTCGGGAAAACCATCAGAAATGTTTACAATGCCATAAAAACAAATATGCCTCGTTACACCAGCAGACAGTACACGCTGCTTACAAAAGTAACAGGAACAACAGACCAATATTACACCAACAACGATTGGGCGCCACAGGATTACGGAATGAATGTGATTCCGTTATACCCAACCTGTACAGGAACGCAAAAGAAAGTTACCATTAAATTTAAAGGACATACAGAGGTAAATACCACCCAGGCCGGATGGCGTTATGGTTTTGTTACCACAAAAACCGATGGTACTATTTCGCGTTACAGTCCAATGTATAAAACCGATGGCGAAGCTTCTTTTAGGCTTAATACCTCTACAGAAGCCAATATGTATCTTGTAGTTTTTGCTGCGCCAAAAGTGCATGTCAATTATAATATGGATGTGGGTTACCCAAAACAAAGAAGATATCCCTATGAACTAAAAATTGCAAATGCAACTCCGGAAGGATTTCAGCCTGCCGCAAATTTTAGAAGTTTTCTTAAAACAAACGGACATTTACATACAAACGGAGGCGGATGGGTATCCAACAATGCAACTGTAGCTTCTACAGTATATGTAGGTCCGTATGCCGTTGTACGAGGCGGAACTATTTCAGGAAATGCACGTATCGATGATTACGCGTTGGTAGATGGCGGAACGATAAGTGGCAGTGTGATTGTAAGAGAAAATGCCTGTGTGTACAATGCGACTTTATCAAACAGCGCCATTGTTGAAGGGAATGCCTGGATGGAAGGTGGTTCTGTAAAAAATACAGCCAACATAAAAGGAAATGCAATGTTGTTTGCGGGAGACTTTGGCAGTTCGGTTGTAGTCGGCGGCGATGCAGAAATTGGTAGCTGCTCTACACCGGGTGTTTATTTGCAATTTCCGTATTGGAGAAACGGAAGAGACAATTGCGATGGTAAAGGCGCGAGTGATACTTCTAATATCGATATTAATGCGACATTTACCAACTTTACTGCTGCACAAATGGCTTTTAGCACCACTCCCAATTGTACTGTAACTACGCTTAGTACAAGTAAAGTATCTGTTGATCCGCAAACAGATTTAAATGTTTACCCAAACCCAACAAAAGGAAACCTGAACATTTCTTTTCTACAAACCGAACAAGAAAAAGTAACGATCGTATTGTTTGATATTAACGGACAAAAAATAGCTACAATTACGGATAAGGTCTATGAAGCTGGAAAAATCGATATTGCCTACAATTGCAATTATTTGCTTAAAGGTGTTTATTTGCTAAATATTCAGAGAGGAAGTAATACAGAGAGCAGAACATTTTTGAAGGAGTAATCAGGATTTAAATATTATTTCTAATAAAATAGAAACGCTATAAAGTTACTTTATAGCGTTTTTTTATTGATTGAAATCTTACCTGTAATTCTATTATTTCACTTTCGTGGAATTTCCTTTTCTTGCTAATAATACTGTAGTAAAATGCCAAAAGGTAAAGCTGTTAAAACGAAATTTAATATCCCTAAAATTAGAAGCTGTCTTTTCTTGTGTTCCTCTGTAACCAGAAAACGCAGGAACAGAATAACCTGAATAATCGTAATGGGAACCGAAAACACCAGCCATAAAAAAGGCCCGCTCACGCTATCATTTTTGGGAATGATATAAATAAAGTACATCTGAATTATATTTATGAATAAACAAAAAACGGATAACCATTTTAATTTTTGTTTCATATTAATTTAGTTTTACCAATTTATAATTCCTCCATATAAATTATTACAGATAGTTTATTGTCTTGCTTCTTTTTGGGCTTTTTTCAATGCTTTTTTCTCCGCCTGTTTTTTCTCAAAATCTTCATGCGCGGCAATAATGGTTCTTCCTGCTTCGAGGACGAAAATTAGATAAACGCCAACGCCAATAAAAATGTAAATGATATTAAAAATGACTCCAATAGTCGAGAAAGTAACCGAGGCGTCATACGGACTATTCATAGAAAGGGTTCCTACAGAATAGGCTAATGATTTTAGAAAAGGCAAATCTTCGACCAACCAAAAAAACATGGTACCTACCAAAACAAGTACAAAAAGTAAGAAACCTAATGTTCGAAATGTCTTGTCATTTCTTAATCTTTTCACAATGTCAACAATGAATTTTCCTGTTAAAGCAAGTTCTATTAGCATGGTTTTTGTTTTTTAAGTACCTCAATATTAGTAATTTATTTTTATATAACGAAATTTTTACTACTTTTATATTAACATAATTTAACATAATTTATTACTAATGCTTTATTTATTAGCGAAAGGAGTAATTGTAGTACTTGATTTTTAACTTTTTTGCTTAGAATAACACATTTTTATTTCCGGATTGTAATGCTGACCCTGTAAAACGAAAAAAAATAATGAAACATTTGTTATCAAAAAAACTACAATTGCAACATTTGATTTTACTACTATTATTTTTCGCTCATGTGGCAGGTTTTGCTCAGGACGATAGTTCAGGACAGCTGAAGACGGTTACTTTAGACGAAGCGATTCAGTTAGGAATTTTAAACAACAGACAGCTCAAAATGGCCCATACAGATGTAGCCATTGCAGCCGAAAATATCAGTCAGGCAAAAATCGCTAAAGTTCCCCGCGTGGGATTAAGTGGTGGATATACTTATATTGGAGATCCTAAATTGTATGAAGGATTTTACGAAAACAATATTACAGTAGATTATTTCAACCATCGGGCTTTCGCCAATATTGTATCAACAATGCCTATTTATGGCGGTGGGGTAATCAACTCCAAAATCGAACAGCAAAAGCTAATAGGCGAAATGCAGGAGTCAGTGGCGAGAATGACTCAGGCAGATGTCAAGAACGCCATAACACAATATTATTTTACACTTGAAAAATTATACCGGCAAATAGAGGTTACCAAACAAAATATCATTAATACAGATCTTAGAATAAGCCAGTTAAAGTCGCGCGTAGAGAATGGGCAAAACCTAAAGAGCGATTTAATAAGAACCGAATTGCAGCAGTCGAATTTTAAAGTTTCGGTTTTTAGAAATACCAATGATATAGAATTGGTCAGCAATTACTTGGACATCTTAATCGGACTTCCTGCCAATACAGTTTTAAAACCTCAGCTTACAGAAAATGCGATCCTTTTAGAAGAAGTAAACCTGCAAAAAAGCCTGACGGAAGCCTATCAAAACAGAGAGGAAATAAAACGCGCCACAATAGGTGTAGCCTTATCCAAATCGACATTAGATATTACAAAAAGCGGTTTTAGACCCAATATAAATGCCAATCTTATTCTAAATACCGAGTATCCTGCACAGTGGCCCAACTATGTCAATATTATCAATTACTGGGCGGCCGGTATTTCTTTAAATTGGGATATTTCGAGTTTTTATAGCGTAAAACACCGTGTTCGCGGAGACAAACTGCAAATAGAAAAAAGCAATATTGCGCTGGATGCCACAAAAGATCAAATCGATAAGGAAGTAAAAACAGCATTTGTTAAGTATGCCGAAAGTAAAAGAAATATAATGGTGTATAAAAAAGATGTTGAGCTAGCTTTAAGCAATTATAAAATCGTAAAAAGCCGGTACGACAATGACTTTGCCCTAATAAGCGATATGGTAGATGCTGAACTTCAGCTGAATAATTCTAAAATATCCCTTGTCAATGCCAATTTAGATTTAATCATTCAATATTATTCCCTGCAGTTTGCAATGGGTAAACTTTAAATAAAAAGAATATGAGCGAAGAAACCCCACAAAATGAAGCCATAAAAAAAGACAAAAAGAGAAACAGGATCTTAACGATTTTGTCCTTTATTTTTTTGATCGCCGGAGGTTTCTGGATTTTGAGTTTGTTTTTTGATTTTAATACTTACGAAACCACGAACAATGCTCAGGTCGAAGCTTATATTAACAGCGTTGCTGCTCGGGCAACAGGACATATTAAAGAAATACGGTTTGAATCGAATCAGCAGGTGCATAAAGGCGATACACTCATAATTCTGGATAATGCGGAGTATCTTATAAAAGTAAAACAAGCCGAAGCTGATTTGGCTATAGCCGAAGGAAACCTGCATTCGATGGAGCAATCGATAACAACATCAGCATCAAATCAGGCTGCCGGAAGAGAAAAACTGGCAGGAGACAGGGCAGGTTTGGAGAAAGCCCAAAAGGATTATGAACGTTTTAAAAAAATGTATGCCGATTCGGCCGTGACCAGAAATCAATACGATCAGGTCGTATCGAAATTAAAATCTGAAGAAGCGTATTTAAAAGCAGGCCAAAAAGGAGTAGAAGCAAGCAGTTCTATAACTAGACAAAGCAATATCAATATGGAAGCGTCGAGAGCAACCGTAGCCAGAAAAAAAGCTGATCTCGATGCGGCAAAACTTCAATTGTCTTATACCAGTATTCTGGCGCCATCTGATGGTTTTGTAGGCGAACGCAATGTATCGATTGGGGAACTCATAAATGCCAACCAAACCATTGCCACAATTGTACTCAACCAAAAATTATGGATTTCGGCCAATTTTAAAGAAACCCAAATCGAAAAAATCAAACAGGGACAACAAGTTAGCATTACTATAGATGCCCTGAACGGAAAAGAATTTAAAGGAAAAGTAGCAGGGTTTTCTCCTGCAACAGGAGCCAAATTCTCGATGGTTGAACCCGATAACTCGACAGGAAATTTTGTAAAAATCACCCAGCGAATTCCCGTTAGAATTGAATTTGAGGCTTCCGCCAAAGAGCTGGAAGAAGTAAAACCGGGAATGAATGTAACGGTCGAGGTAAAAAAATAAAAGATGTTCGCAGGAAAAAAAGGAAGCGTTTTCACCCTTATAGGATTGTACATCCTGACCATTCCATTTTTTAACGGACTCAATGTCACGGCTTATGACAATTCGCAGATTTTAGGACATTTTGGAGAATCTACGACCGTTTTTACCTATTCGATCTATATTCCAATTTTTGTAATGCTGGCTTTTATGCCTTTGGGATTAAAACTGGGAAAACAAATTAAGGTTCGCACCATGATATTATCAGCCAGTTTTTTGTCGATTATATTCAATACCGCTTCTTTGTATGCAGGGACTATAGAGTGGTTTACGTTCTGGCGTTCTCTTTTGGCAATTGTTTCGGTAATAGGAATTTTTGCATCGATGGTGCCTATTTTATTAAAATACAATCCGGCTTTTAATATGGCTTTGCTGTACGGAATCCTTCAGTTTATCCAGAAAGGAAGTCAGCATCTTTACCAGTATTTTGGTGCGCATTTTACCAGTTTTTACAATTGGACTTTTGGTATTTATTTCCTGAATATCAATTTTTTGGTCTGTATTATTCTGGCGTGGTATTTTTATAAAGCCGATGTTGCGCCGATGAAAACCAATTTTCAGTTTGACTGGCGGGGATGGATCATCATGATTTTGTTTTTTACCGTTATCCTTTTTCTAAGTGCCGAAGGACAAAGCCGAAACTGGTTTAATGATCCCAAAATAACTTTGGCAGTAGCTTTATTATTGATCATTTTAGGAATCTATTTAATACACGCCCGTTTTACGAGAGATCCTATAATTGATCCCCATGTTTACGCCTACAAAAATGTCGTTATTGGCGCATTCCTGATGTTTTATATTGGCGTGATGAACGGAACCGGAAGTGTGGTTACCGGATATATGACCAATGTCCTGGGTTTCGATTCGGTTTCAGGAGCCAGGGCACATTTGGCCTTATTGATTGGTTTGTGTATTTCGATTCCGTTATCGACCTGGCTTTTATACAAAAGAACGTATCTGGCAACGATCTGGATTATAGGTTTTTCCTGTTACGGATTGTATCATATTATTCTCTTTTTCAGGTTTTATCCCGGAATCGATTCATCCGATTTTTTTCTTCCTTTAATTTTTAAAGGATTAGGCATGGGGTTTCTTTTTCCGATATCATTGCTTTATATCTCAGAAGGCGTTCCTCCAAAACTAAGTGCTTCGCGTATGATGAGCGGGATTATTGCTCAGGCTATTTTTGCAGGCTTATTAGGAAGCGCCATTTTAGGAACATTTGTTTCCAATCTCAACCTACAGCACAAAACAGGTTTGAGTCAGCAATTGACCCAAGTGAATGTATTGGCACAAAAACAATTGGCCAGCGCCAAAAGAAACTTTTTATTTATAGGATTATCTGAAGCCGAAGCGCAAAAAAAAGCAGAAAAAAGCCTTTCGAATAAAACGGCGCAAGCCTCAATATTATTGGCATATAAGGATATTTATCTGGTGATGTCAGCGGTTTGTTTCCTGCCTGTTTTTATTATCCTGCTTTTTAAACTTTGGCGCAGACCGCTTAGAAGAGTAGAGTTGGAACCTATACCAATTTAATCAAAGCTATTATGATAAAACCCAAAAAAGACCGGTTTTTCTATCGCTTCTGGATCAAAGAAAGCGGACTTAGCAGTATGTTGGTGCTCCTTTTTGTTATGAATTTTATTGTAATTCCGCTGTTGGGGAGCCATTCATCATTTATGGTAATTTTAAACATTTTCTGGATGTTATTTTTATTGGCAGGAATTTATTCATTGGCCAAAAATAAACAGCAGGCCATTCGTTTTTCAGTCGTACCATTTTTGTTTGTGGTTTTCAATTGGGTCAGTATGTATAATACAAGCAATTTTGTTTTGCTTACAGATTTTGTTTTAACAATTGCTACAGTTTCCTTGCTTATTATATTGGTTTTAATAAAAGTTTTTGAACCCGGACCCGTCACCACTTACAAAATAATAGGCTCAATTGTGGTCTATATGCTGCTTGCCAATCTTTGGTGCATTGCCTATTTGTTTGTTTTTGAGCAAATTGAAGGTTCTTTTCATTTTACACCTTCTGCGTTTAAGATAAATAGTGATTTGGCTGGTTTTTTGTATTTCAGTTATGTAACGATTACCTCCACAGGATTTGGTGAGATTGTACCGCTTCATCCTGTTGCAAGATCGCTGGTTCAGGTCGAAGCTTTTACGGGCGTTTTGTTTCCGGTAATTCTCATTGGCCGGTTGGTTTCTGATGTGAATTTTTTTCAAAATAAATAATAACAAATCACGAATGTTTTACTATTCCCTAAAAAAATAAACAATGAAAACGTCTAATTTAAATAATCGAAAAGAACTATTTGAAACCATATTGCAACTCTTTTTTGTGGTCCTAATTGTTGGCTTTTGTTTCAAACTAATGCTGCCTTTTATTATGCCTATGATTTGGGCAACGATTCTGGCAATTATATTCTATCCTTTTTTTAATTTTCTGCAGCGAATATTAAAAGGGCGTAAAACACTGGCCTCTGTACTTCTCACAGTAACTATTGTAGGATTATTGATTCTGCCCATCGTTTATTTTTTAAGTTCGGCAACAAGTAATTTTTTAGAATTAAAAAACAGTTTTGAAGCCGGAACACTTAAAATTACACCGCCGTCTCAAACCATAAAAGAATGGCCCATAATAGGCAAATCTTTATATGACTTTTTATATTCCTTATCGTCAGATTTACAGCATAGTTTACTTAAATACAGTACGCAAATAACCGAACTGTCCAAAACGATTATGGAAAGCGTTTTGAGTTCAGGACTGGCTTTTCTTCAATTTATATTATCGGTTATAATTGCCGGGATTTTATTGGTATCGACCAGCGCTAAGAATTTAGCCGTAAAGTTTATTAAAAGAATTGCAGGCTCAAAAGCCGATGAAATTCTAACCATTTCTGTATCGACAATTTATCAGGTTGTAAAAGGAATAATAGGCGTGGCGATAATCCAGACCCTTATTCAGGCATTCGGACTTTATTTGGCCGGAATTCCTTATGCAGGAATATTGACTTTGCTATGTTTAATATTTTCTATTTTACAAATAGGCCCTACCATTATCAATATTGGCGTTATTATCTATCTTTTTTCTACCGGCGTTTCGGGTTATGCTATTCTGTGGACCATATTTTTTATCATTAGCGGATTATCAGACAATATTCTAAAACCACTTTTACTGGGCAAAGGCGCTTTGGTTCCAATGCTTGTTATTTTTTTGGGCGTTATAGGCGGTTTTATTATGTCGGGATTTATTGGCTTATTTGTGGGGCCCATAATATTTTCGATAGGTTATAAATTGTTCATTGCCTGGCTTGACGAAGATCCGGAGAATGAAGTTGTTATCATTGATGAAAATGCTAAATGAATTTTTTACTGATAAAATAAATTTATACAAAGAATCATTTATGGTTAATGCGAATTGGTTCTGATCATTTTTTTATGGGCATCACATACTTTGCACAAAAACAAATAGGCACTGTTCATCTCGCGCAGCTAAAGTTAGAAAGTCAAACCATAAAAAAAGATATTTCCTGGGGAAACATCAATGGTACGGAACAGAGTGTAGATCTTGTTTTGCCTTTTGATTGAGAGGTTATAAAAACAAATAGCAGTCTTGATCATTTCAGTCTGAATGTAAAATCTAACAAACAATGGTTTTTGATAGTTTCAAAACCAAATATTCCAGATCATATATTTCTGTCTAATTATGATTATAAGGAACTCTGTATGGCTTCGTAAGTCGCAACTCAACAAATTTGTATTGGTTTACCAATAAAGAAGTAAAATTATAACAGCAATAAAAACTGTCCGGAGATTAATTTTCGAACAGTTTTTATTTTTTACGGCAGAATTCTTTTCTACAGCACCCATAATCAAGAATTCATATAAAATACTTTTATTCACTACAGATTTGCCCTTTTTTGATAAAAAGAATGCGTTTATTTGCACAAAACAGCAATAATTAAATAGAATTAGAATGAAATTGAGAAGAAAAACAAAAATGGCTTTAAAGTCCTTTTTCGAAAAAAACTTTAATAATGAACAAGTATGGAAATCTAAGAAAGAAAATATAGAAGTGCTGGTAGAATTAGTAAATTTAATTCGTCCTAAAAATCCAAAAACAATAACCGAAGTCGATCTGTCTCAACTTATTTATCTGCTTCAGGAAAACCCAAATTATCGTGACGGTCTGATGGATTGCATCAGCACTAATTTAGAAAATAAAAAGTTTAATAAAATCCTTTCAGATGCAGGTATTCTTCAGGATGCCAATTTCTTTTTTGAAGTGCGCAAGAGAATTTTTGCCAAATTAATTCCTGAGCAGCCAGAAAAAGATACCTTGCAATTTATCTTAAATCAGGTCTTTTTTGTCAATACAGATTTACTGTGGATTGGTAAAATACCTCAGGAGCAAATCCTGCAGTTATTTTCACTGCTCAAATTTCGTTCTATTTACGGGGTTCGCGAAGAGAATTCATCGTTTAATGAACTGGTTTTTGCCATGGAAGTTATTACCTACCGTATTTGTGGATCTGCCATGGAAACAGATGTAATCAGGATGGTACCTGAATATGAAAATCTCGAGAGTCCTTTTATTGCCTTTCAGCGCGAATTATTGCTCATGAATGAAAAACTGTTACAATCTCCTGACAGTGTTATCAATGCCGAAGATTTAGACTATAAACAATTGATCATCCTGCACAAACAATGCACAGATTATATCGAAACGGCTTTTAAAAACAGTAATAAATTTGGTATTTCGCTGCATGTCAATCAAAGCCTTTTACGCATTCGCCAGCAACTCGACCGACTAAGATCCTTATTGCCGCTTTTGATACAAGGCAACGAGGAAGATGCGAACAGAAATACAATTTACCTTTCTTATAAACTGATTAAGTACAATTGTAATAAAAACAATATTCAAAAATTAGTCAACGAGAGCACACAGCTTTTATCTTATGAAATAACCCAGCATACCGCCAATACGGGAGAACATTATATTACAAACAGCCGTAAAGAGTATTATAAAATGTTTTTGTCAGCAGCTGGTGGTGGTTTTATTGTGGGTATACTGTGTATTATCAAGCTCTTATTAGGAAAAGTGCATGCCAGTGGTTTTGGTCATATGTTTTTATACAGCATGAATTATTCTATAGGGTTTATCATCATTTATATTTTGGGATTTACGCTGGCAACCAAGCAACCGGCAATGACAGCTTCTGCATTGGTAAGAGCGTTGCAGGAAGGTTTCAAACAACAAATACAAGAGAAAAAAGATTATAAATACAAAGAGTTTGCTATATTTTTTGCCAGAGTATTCCGTTCGCAGTTTATAGCCTTTGTAGGGAACGTTATTATTGCTTTTCCGGTTTCATTACTTGGAATCTGGGCTATTGATCAAATATTTCATTATAATATTGCCAAAGAAAAATGGCCAACTTTAATCAGTGATCTTAATCCTATTGATTCGCCGGCAATTTTTCATGCCGCTATAGCCGGGGTTTTTCTGTTTTTATCCGGGATTATTGCGGGTAGTAGTGCCAATCGCGACAAGCACAACCATATTTACTATCGCATTCAGGAACATCCGTTACTTAAAATGAGTTTAGGAAAAAGGTGGACGAAGAAATTAGCCTCAGTCTATGAAAATAAATGGGCCGGAATTATTTCCAATTTCTGGTTTGGAGTCTTTATGGGAAGTACTGTTTTTATTGGAATTTTCTTCGGATTAAATATTGACATCAGGCACATTACTTTTGCCAGCGGAAATTTCGCAATGGCTTTATATGGCGCTGATTTTTATGTAAGTCAACAAATGTTTTTCTGGTCAGTGATAGGTATTGGGCTGATTGGCCTGGTCAACTTTATGGTTAGTTTTAGTTTATCACTAGGGCTTGCGTTTCGTTCCAGAAATATTCCACTTTCAGAGTTAAGAAAAGTAGCAAGAGCGATCTTTCGATATTTTAGAAGTAAGCCTTTGCATTTCTTTTTTCCGCCAAAGAATAATAGTGCTGTTTCAGAATAGTAGTATGGTTATTTTGTTTTTTCTAAAATAATAGAATATTCCTTTTAACTTACAAATAACAAGGTCTGCGCTAGTTTTACTGTAGACTTTGCTTTTATGTATTTAAAAATCCTTTACGTTTTTTTTTATAGTTAACAATAAAAAGCTTGGCTTCTGCATATATTATTTATCCACAATTTCTTCCTGCTATTGAAGTTCTAAAATACTTAACAGCAATTAATTTAGAGAAATTTGCTGACTAATAGAATAAAGAAGCGATACCTCAATTAATCAATTTAAATCTGCGAGAAACAAAAAAAATGCAACTTGGCGTCTTGCGGGATTAAAACATTGTAACTGATTTCAAGTAAAATAGTACTAATTTTATACCACAATAATAACTTTACTACATTTGAGCAAAAATTGTGGTTCTAGATTAAAAAATGATTTTAAAATGAAGAAAAAACCTGTTTCTATTAGAAATATTGCCGATGAATTGAAGATATCTGTAACTACGGTATCTTTTGTATTGAATGGTAAGGCAAAAGAAAAACACATTTCTAAAGAACTTACAAAAAAGGTTTTAGATTATGCAAAATTAATAAATTACAGACCCAACCAAATAGCACAAAGCCTTAGAACCGGAAAATCTAAAATTTTGGTTTTTATGGTAGAAGATATTTCGAATAATTTCTTTTCTAAACTTGCCCGAATTTTTGAAGATATTGCATACAATGAAGGATATAAAGTAATTTTTTGCAGCAACGAAAATGATGATGAAAAATCGAATGAATTAATCAATTTATTTAATTTTCGTCAGGTAGATGGGTTTATTATTGTACCCTCTCCGGGAATAAAAGATACTATTGAAGGTTTAATAAAAGATAATATTCCTGTGGTTTTATTAGATAGGTTTTTTGAAGGATTAGATTGTAATAGTGTTGTTATTGATAATGTACAGGCCTCTTTTGAAGCGACGCAGCATTTGATACAAAATAAGTTTAAAAATATTAGTTTTATTACAACGGCTTCAGATCAGAGTCAAATGAAAGGACGTTTGTCTGGATACGAAAAAGCAGTCGAAGAAAATGGTCTAAAACCACGTACACTTCAAATTCCTTTTAATGAAATTATCAAAGGAAGAGCCAAGGAGTATATTAAGGATTTCTTCGAAAAACATACTGATTTAGACGCTGTTTTTTTTGCCACTAACTATTTTGCGCAAAGCGGATTGGAAGTTTTAAAAGAGAACAATCCAAAATTAATTAAAGATTTAGGCATCATTGTGTTTGATGATAATGACATGTTCAAAATCTACGATCCTATGATCACATCTGTTGCGCAGCCTTTGATCGAAATAAGTACTAAACTGATGGAATTGATGTTGCCTCTTTTAAAGAAAAAAGATGTGAGTGAACCTCATCACAGTATTGTACTAAGAACAGAACTAATAATACGCGAGTCATCGCTTGTGAAGTAAGATAATTATTGTGCTAATCGGCATTTAAAAAATACAACTTTTTTAGAAAATCTAAGACCCGATAAGCATTTATTGATTCTCAGTTTTTTTTATTTCATTTGCTTGCCAGCGGCCAGGCCTTTGGATGATCTGTAAACTGCATTCTTGCGGCTGTTACCAACAACACTTCCCTTTTTATTTTCTACCATCGGAGCCGGAGCTGTATTTTTAATTTTTGCAATAATGATGGTATTTCAATTGCTTTTCGTAATTTTTATAATGCCGGAAACCAAAGGAAATTTTTAGAAGAACTTCAGGAAACAATTTTTAAAATTTAAACGATTCATAGTTAATATGTTTTTTAATACTTTATAGTATTTTTGAGTAAGTAAAAATTAATAATTGTATGGCTGTTCCCATTAACCAATATGAATTGCTGGAGGCAATAATTGCAAATTATAATAAACTTAAAAAGGAACTTTTAAGTATTCCTGTTGAGTTAACCACATTGAAAGAACTGGAAGGTCATAGCAAAGGAACTTTGATGAGTATCAATAATCTTATGGCGTATCTTATAGGCTGGGGAGAATTGGTCTTAAAATGGAATTATAAAAAAATGAAAAACGATGCTGTCGATATTCCGGAAACAGGCTACAAATGGAACGAATTAGGAAAACTGGCTCAAAAATTTTACAAAGATTATGAAAACAATAGTTTTGAGGAACTTCTTGTAAAACTCGACAATAATGTAGCTTCAATTATAGCATTCATTAAAAGCAAATCGAATCATGAACTTTACGAAATACCTTGGTATGAAAAATGGACATTAGGGCGAATGATTCAATTGAATACTGCTTCGCCTTATACAAATGCCCGCGGGAGAATACGCAAATGGAAGAAAGAAAGGGATGGTTTGTTGTGAAAATTCCAAATTCTAATTTCTTGTAATAGTTGAATGGTTTGTAGTTTGCAAGGGAATTAACGCAGATAATACAGATTGGCTTTCGCGAAAGCGCTGATTTACGCAGATTTTTAAAAGCTCTGTAGGAAGAAAATATTTTGCAGAGATGGATTTTAATCAACTCTATGTGATATAATTGGAAAAAAAACGACCAATTTTATGGAGTCAGGGGTACGATTTGCTTCGCCAGTTAGCACTTTCAGGCTCCGGTAGGGGATTGCTGCTGAAAAAAACTGTTTAATAGACAAAAAAGCCTTTAGAATTCATAGAGGGCACTGAAAAAGTAGCTGTTTATCAAAAGAGGCTGTTTTCAATATTGAAAAAGGTGATGCAGAATACTTTTGTACAGACGATTCTGAGAGCCTCAATTTTACTTGTAAAACTACCTTTTCAACTTTAAAGGAATTTTTCAGTGACCTCAAATCATATCTAAAGGCTTTTTATTTTCAAAAAACAAAATTGTTACTTAATAGTTATAGTATAATTTAAAACTGAAGAACCATCATTGGTTGTAAATCTAATTCTATCATATATTCCTGCAGGAATTCCTGATGGTACTTTAAATACAGCTTTGTACGGAGTTAGGCTTACAATTTCGATAGGATAAATTAAAGTTTTAGCTTTGTTATTGTAAATCACTGCCGAGGTTATGGTATTCATCATTCCGCCACGAATTTCGAAGGTTTCACCGGATTTTTTCTCGATTGGAGAACCATATCTTTCTGCTGAAAAATAATCCGGTTCTGCAACCTCAACTTTAAATCTGTTATCTACGCTTGTGTTTTGCAATATATAAGCGCCATTCTTGATACGCATATCATATTGACCAGCAGGCATATTATCAGGAAGAAAGTAATATACTCCGTAAGCTGGAAATAATGTGGCATCGCCCACTCCTAAATAGACTAGTTCGGCAGTATATTCTGTTTTTTTATCGCTAGCTGCTACAAAATATACTCTTGTATCTTTAAGGCTTAACCATAAATTGTCAATACTATTTGATGAACCATTATTAGTCATGTTTTGCATAAAACCTTTGTACAAAAAGTCTCCGCCATTGTATGTCCAGCTTTTTGGTTCTTTTTGTCTAAGATCTATTTTGATGGTATATTTTTTAGTTGTTCCCGCTTTTGAAGTAACAGTATATACAGTGCCATCTTTAAAAGAAACTTCTACACCTGATGCGGGACTAACAGTTGCTTCTGTACCCAAAACAATTTCTGGTTTTATAGTTTCCGGAAGCGCCATATAACTGCTCCAGGTAATGATTATAGCATCATCTGTTATAGCACCACTAATGGCATTATTTTCGGTATCCTTAAAGGTAAATGATTCGATTTGGGTGTATCCGGGAACTTGCACTACATCACCGGGAATGTCATTTATTTTATCAACATATTCTGTATCACAGGAAAAAAAAAGTGTTGATAAGAAAAGTAGTATAGCCCTATGTAAAAATATACCGGTTTTGTTGCTTTTATCCATGATTCTATGGGGGATTTAATTTTTAAAAGATTTTATTTATTAATTTTGTAGCTCATTGATTAGCCTGCTTTTATTTTTTTAAAATGCCTGTACTTTCGATGCTTACGGTAATTTATAAAGCCGTTTGATAGTCATGGGGGAATGATATGATAGTGGTAATATGCAGAGATCGCCGGTCAGCTTTTGCTGCAAGTAACCTGTAAACATTTCGTGATCCCATGTTCTTTTTTTACGCCATTATTAATTATAGTACTTTTGTCCAGTTATAGTTTATTGTACTTGTTGATGTACCTGGAGTAACGCTTGTTACTTTTACCAAATAAGCTTCTGTTGCTGATGAAGGACTAGTAACTGATGTAGCATCTGTTCCTGAGTTTGTTTTCCAGATTACAATAGCTTTAGAAGGAGTCATAACATGCGTTGTGATATTGTATGAATAATATCCTAAACCGTAATTTATTCCTGATATAGTACCGTTATACCCTAATACATTGTATTTGTCAGTTGGAGCAGTACCAAGATTAGCTGCTGCATTTTTTACAGCAACCGCTGTTTTCCAGGTTCCCCACTCATCACAAGTTGAGCTTAGGTCTATTGTACCTACATACCATTTTCCAGTATTACCTACAGGACGTATAGAAGCACCGTAGATTCCTTCCCATTGAACATTTACACCGCCAATTGTTGCAGCAACCGGAGTCCAGTTGGCATCAACAGATGATGGAGCCTGCCATCTGTTAACAGTTACAGATGCTGTGGTTACAGTACAAAGATCAAGTAAAGCTTTTTTTGTTAGATTATTTGATCCTTCTTGATCTTTTGCTTGCGCTTGTGAGTCAGCAGTTTGGTCGTCATTGCTACAAGATGTCATTGAAATAGCAGCCAATGCTACAATTGATAAAATTAATTTTTTCATAATTTTTTATATTAAATAGATTAAGTGGCTTATTTCATTACCCCGGCAACGAAGACAGGCATTTTTTTATTTTCTTATTTAATTGGTGACCCTAAAAGGATATTTCATTGTTTTGGAGATATTATAGCTTTCCATTAACAACCAGTAATCAGTATCAGCCTGAAGACCATTTTCTATAGAAGGAAAAGAGTACATAACATAAAAACTAGCAATATCGATTCCATCATTATATTGTTTCAACTGGAATTTTTTGTTTCCCTGTTTGTCTACAATAAAAAGCTTTGTCACTTCATAAGAGGGTATAAAGTTTTCTCCTTTTACGGTTACAGAAGACCCTGCCTGAATGGTAAAAGTCTCGGTTTCTGTAGACAATTCTTTTAAAATTATTGAAGGCTGTTGTATTACAATCTTAACTGTATATACAGCAGTTGTTCCATCAGTTGCTTTTGTTGTATAGGTTACCGGAGTTTTACTAAATACCGGTAACAACTCAGTAGCAGCAGGAGAAATAGTCGTTTTTTCTGGTAATGTTATAGCTGTTTCCAGATATTGATATTCGTAATAAGAGGGCAAGTAAACTGTAATCGTTTTTTTTACGTTATCTACAGCGCTGTATAAAGCCTGACTTTCGCCTGGATTGGTCACTTTAAACGATATAATTCGTTTGGCATCAAGATTTGTTACGATCTCTTTGACCGTTTCTCCTTTTACATCTGTCCATCTGTCTTCTTCATTATCACATGAGGTTAAGAGACTAAATAATGCAAAAGCAGTAAAAAACAAAGATGTTTTTAATGGGGTAATTTTAATAGTCATGTTAATTAGGATAGGGTTATTTAATTGAAAATTTGGTGCTTCCGGCCGGCACCATTACATAATCGAAAGTGTAGTACATATGCGGAGTATCTTTGAACCACTCGGCAGAGGTATACACATCTTTATACACTGATATCATTTTTATTTTAGCATAATTGCCATTTGCAGTTTTAAGGATAACTGTCCTGGCAGGAATAACTTTTCCGTTAGCAATTTTAAGAGATTCTCCCAGTGCATACGCAACGTGGGCTTTTTGCGGATTAGTTCCGTCAGTCACCACTTCGCCACCAAAATCATACAAATACCATCCAGTTCCGTTACCAAACGAACCTGCATCATCTGTACCAATAAGGTCTATACCAGTCTTAAACTGACTATCAGCAGGAATATCAACCACTTCGCTAAAAGGTTTTTCTACGATTGTAATACCACCCTTACCGCCGGCAAGAGCACCGTTGTTTTGTGTATTACTGCTGTTATTTCCAGATAAAAAACTGGCATAAAGTCCGCCAAATGCAAGATCCCATTTTTTGGTTTTTTTATAAGAACCATCTACAGCTTTGTTTTCTTCAAGACTGTAATACAGCGTTGCTGATGGAGCAGTAGGGTTGTCATCAGAAGTGCTTCCCTGGTAATTTTTTACATGTACTACTTTATAAAATAAAACATTATCAGGTACTTCTGTTCCGGGATTTTCGCCGCCGTTTTCTGAGTCTGCGGGTTTATCATCAGATGAGCATGCTGTTAGTAATACCGCAAGGAATAAAAGAGGCAAAAGTATTTGTGGTATTTCCTTAATTAGGGTTTTAATTTTTTTCATGGAATAATTATTTTGTGCTTAAATTTTTGCTTCCGTCATTTTGAACATAGTATCTAAAGGTAAAATAAGGCGCAGGCCAGTTAAGATCTGTTACGGCAGGCGGATTGCCTTTGTAAGCATTTATAAGCTGTAGCTTGGCATATTTTCCGTTTGGAAGTCTTATGGCATATGTTCGGTTTGGAATGGACTGCATAATGTGACTGCTTAAACTGTAATAGAACCAGCCAGCAGAACTTTCAGATGATGCCCAGCCTATTTTGGTAACTTCGCTGCTATCAAAATTGGCATCAGAAGGAGCCTGGCTTACGTTTTTATAATCATCATTAACCAAAATTACAGCTGTTTTTTCGGCTGGACCACCAAAACCTGGATTGTATTGGTATTTGGCATTATTTACAAAAACCTCACTGTTATAAGGCCCTGTAAAAGCAATGTCCCAGTCGGCTGTTTTCATATATTGCAAAGAGTCAGCTTTTGTATGAAGCCATATTTGTTTCTGGTCGCTAAAACGGAAAAGAAAGGTGTGAAAACTCCTTTGTTCCTTGCCATTTGTACCACCACCCATAGAGGCTCCTGTATCTCCTGCAAGATCAGTAATTACGGTACTTTTACCATCTGTTAGAGAAGTAGTTTTATCATCTTCATTACTGCTGCATGAGGTGAATAATGTCACTGTAAAAAGTAATACCAGTGCGTAGTATTTTTTAACGGTTTTGTTTGTTATCATTTAGAAAGTATTAATGTTTATTATTTTTTATTGATCTTTAAAGAATCGGTAACTTACACCCGCCAGAAGTATTCTTCCGGGCTGCCCGGGCATTAACGGATCGGTATAATTGAAAATATTATCTGCAGTAAATCTGATGCTGAGATGGTCTTTTAGCAAACGTTTTTCCAGACTGGCATTGGTAAGGAAATATTCTTTTACAAAAATGTCATATTTATCGATGAATTGATTTCCGTTTCGATCTCCAAAAGGATATTTGCCTCTAAAGTTTACCCTGACATTTGCATTAAGTTTCCAGGGCGTATAATTGTAAAAAATCGAAGCATTTGCCATATGACGGGAACGATTTTCAATTCCCCAATAATCAGACGGACGCGGTCTATAAGAGTTTCCTTTAGCAGAATCGTGTATGTTTTGGCTATAAGGCCATTTTCCTGCACTGATACTGTCTTTTACACTAAGATCTTTCGCAATTAAGTATTGATATCCGGCGCTTATTTCCAGATTCTTAAGCGGACTGTATTTTAAGCCAATTTCAAAACCTTTGTTCACCGCTTCAGGAAGATTTTGATAGGTGTAGATAATCCTGTTGTTGGCACCTGTAGCAACTTGTATGCTATTGATTTGATTGGTTATTTTATGATAAAATAGATTTCCTTCGATTTTAAATTTTTTAGAAGGCTCTACAATTACTCCTGCATTATAAGATGTGCTTTTTTCAGCCTGCAGATTTCCGGCAGTTTGGTTAAGGACATATTGCCTGATTTCGCTTATTTGTCCGTCCTTTTGCATTTGCTGTAGTGTAGGAACGAGGACAGCATTACCAATGACCAAATAGTTACTGCTGGAATTGTAAAACACTAAATAATTGGTTTTAAAATCAGGAGCTTTAAAACCTGTACCAATACCGGCTTTAAAAGTTATTTTGGGAGTCATAAAATACTGTAATCCGAAACTTGGATTCAATCTTCCTCCAAAATTGTTGGTATGATCGTATCGCAATCCACCAACAGCTTTTAGTTTTTGAAAAGGCGTCCATTCACCCTGAATAAAGGAAAAGAAATTTTCTAATGAATTTACATTGTTAAGCGCGTTGTCATTCATATTTTCGACACTTGCGCCAATGCCTCCAACAAGCTGATAGGTGTTATTGTTGCTATACGAAAACTGCTGTTCAAATCGGTGTAGCGTTTGTTTAAACACATCCTGACTCACTGCATTATTGGTTTGCTGCCAGGCAACACTCATATCTGCAGTATAATAAGTGAGATAATATCTGGTAATGCTTCTGAGATTACTATTGAAACGATGATCGAAAGAGACAGAAAGATTAAGATCCTGCTCGTCCTGATTATCACCGGATATATGTCCCAGACCAAAATCCTTTTGCATAAAAGAACGGCGCAAACCATAACGCCCGCTTAAATTAAGAAAGCTTTTTTCATTGATTTGATAACGAGATCTTCCTTGTAAACTGTAATTATCATAAGGAGGAGAGGTGTTTCCTTTTATGTATTTCGAATTCGTATTGTAACCGTCTGTTCTATAATAGTTGGCAGCGAGATTTGCGGTTCCTTTGTTTTGTAAAAATGGTGTTTCGCCTTCGAGTGTGGCATCTATAATATTCAGCGATCCGTGGCTTAAAGAAGCCTGCATTTGCGGATCGATAACTCCATGTCTTGTAATAATATTTATAGTACCGCCAAGCGCTTCACTACCATAAAGACTCGACGAAGCACCTTTTATGATTTCGATACGCTCAATGTTGGAAACACTAATTCTCGAAAGGTCAAAATTGCCATTATTTCTGCCCACCATGGGCTGACCGTCTATAAGTACCATAATGTATTCACTCCCAAAACCCTGCATTTGCACGCCTACAGATCTTGCACCGCCACTAATATTATTGACAACAGCAATACCGGTTTGTTCTTTTAATACCTCATCAAGTCTTCGGCTACCCATTAATTCTATTGTTTTTCGGTCAATTATGGTTACAGGCATGGCGCTGTATTGAGCGTTGATTAAGTTTTCGGGATTATTCTTTGCAACGCGGCCCACAACACTTACCTCTTTTAGATCAATGCCAGCTTCCATCTTTATATGAAGATTTTTGGCAGCATGTCCGTCTAAGACAATCTCTTGTATGTAATCTTTAAATCCCATGTTAGTGACTGTTATCGTATATTTTCCGTTTGCTAATCCGTAAAATGAAAAAGAACCATTGCTGCCTGATGTTGCGATTTTTCCACCAGGTTCTAATACTATCATTGCTTTTGATAATGGATCTTCTGCTTGATAAACTGATCCTTTTATCGTATTTGTTTGCGATTGCATTAAGCTACATTGTAGCAGAATAAAACCTGTAATAATCATTTTTGGTATAAAACTGTAAGTAGTGGTATTTCTCATTGGTGAATTATCAATTGCTTAAATTCGAAAAAAACAAAGCAACTATTCTTATTTAGACTGTGTAAAAATAGTAATTAATGATTTACTAATAGTATTTTTTTTACACATTTGCCAATAGAGAGAAATTAGAAGATTATTTAGACTTAAATTTTTAGAAGAGGTTAAATTATTTTAAAGTCTGATTACTAAGTAATTATATTTTAGTAATAATTTTTAATGATTTTAATAATTAAGAATACTTTAACATAATTTTTAGTTAATTACAGTATGTTTTTATTTTTTTAATTGAATGAAAAATCTTAATTATTGGGTGTGTTTTATTAAAAAATTAAACAGATTAGCATCACTTATTCTTCTTTTTTTCGAAAGTAAATTAATAAGATGAAGAGTATCTCCACTTCTAAAAGTTAAATAATAAGATGCATTCCATTTTTTGAGTTGTCAATAAAATGATCAAAAAAAAGCCTGCAATACGATTACAGACTTAATGATTTTAAAAGAATAAATAAGTATAAAAATCCTTTTATTCGATTTTAATTATTTCAGCATTTTAAAAACATATTCTTTATAACTGGCGCCTATAGGAATTTCGATAGTACCAATTTCAACATCATAAGCTGTAAAGGCAGTAATATTTTTTAAATTAATGATAAACGAACGATGTATTCTAAGAAAGCTTTTATCTTGTAGTTCTATTTGGATATCACTAATCTTATATTTTGCATTAAGTTTAATGCCATCTTTCTGATGCACAATAATATAATCTTTTACACTTTCGATATATAAAATAGAATCAACATTGATTTTATTATATTTTGATGCATTTTTAATGTAAATAAAATCTTCCTGCGTTGGCATAATAACCTTATTATTTACAGGGCCGCTTATCCTTAAATAACGATCGACAGCCTTAAAAAAACGATCGAAAGTAATGGGTTTCAAAAGATAGTCTACAATATCAAGTTCGTAGCTTTCCAGGGCATATTCGCGGTATGCGGTTGTAAATATAACAGCCGGCGGATTTCGCAATGATTTCAAAAAATCAAATCCGGTAATTTGTGGCATTTTAATATCTAAAAACATTAAATCTACAGTAGTGTTTCTTAAAATCTCTGCGGCCTTTAGCGCGTTTGAACACGTACCAACAACTTCTAAATAGTCCAGCTTACTAATATGATTTTGCAATAAACTGATTGCCAAAGGCTCGTCATCGACTAATAAACACTTTATCTTCATTTCTATTTAAGCTAAATTAGATTCCGGAGAAAGATTAATTTTTAAATATGCTGTAAAATCCTCATCAGTTTTAGTAATATTAAAGGTATAATTTTCAGGATAAATTTTATCAAGCTGCTGAATAATATTGTTCAGACCAATTTTTCCGCCTTCTGTTTCGAGTATTGTTTTATTAATGGTATTTCTAATAATAAATTCGAAGTTATTGTTGAGTAATTTTAAATCAATATCAATTTTTGGTGCTGTCCCAATATCTTCTCCGGCTCCGTGTTTAAAAGCATTTTCGACTAATGAAAGCAAAATCAATGGTGCAATAGACCCGTTTTGATCCATTTCATGATTAAAAGTGACACTCAAACGGTCGTCATAACGCAGTTTTTCGAGCGAAATATAATTTTCAAGCAATGTAATTTCTTGCGAAACAGGAACGTAAGTGCTGCTGCAGCGATATAAAATGCAATCTAATATTTCTGACAAAACAGCAATAGATTGTGATGTAATGGGAGAATTTATGATAGAAAGCGAATAAATATTGTTAAGCGTATTAAACAAAAAATGAGGGTTTAATTGTGCTTTCAGGATTTTTAATTCGGTTTCAGCCTTTTGTTTTTCAAGCAGTAAAGACTTTTTTTGAATGAGATACTGGTCTTTTATCAATTTTATAAAAACAAAAAACAGAGATAACGAGTAGATGTGTAAAAAATAAGCCCAAAACAAAGTCGGCAAATCGGTCAGGATCTCACTAATAGGTTCCTGGACGAAAGGCTGTTTACGCACAAAAGGTTCTAAGCCATAAATCATTGCTATTCGGGCAGTTATTGATGTCAAATAACACACTGAAATAAATTCGATCCAAACCCAAATATGTTTTTGAGGAACCATCAAACGAGGTAAAATTCTATAGGATAAAAAATACGCCGCTATGATCGAAAAAATTTCATAATATACCGTAAACAGTATATCAACCCTTAATTCTTCAGGATCTGAAGAGGTGTTTTTACTAAAAAACATAATAAAAGTAAACGTCCAAAAAATGACGTGTGCGCTCAGTCTGTGAGCGGTAGAGAAGTTTAATAGTTTTTCGAATGGTGACATGTCCACAAAGTTAATATTTATTTATAATGACAAACCTGGAGTCGATAAAAATAGAAAAAACAACTATGAACAAATAAGAAATGGATATAAACGTGATTTATGTCGAATATTTAGATGTCTGTAGGCAATAGTGGTTCTTATGCCATGTGTGTGAATTTTGATTGCAATTTAAAAAGAGATTTGCTTAGAATTATAAAATCAATCAAAATGAAAAAGCTTCTATTATTAATCGCATTTCTTTTCGGATTCACGGTTTTCGCGCAATCAACAGAATTTAGTATCACCGGAAAAGTTATAGATTCTAAAACAAAACAACCTTTGCCGTACGCTACCATTATCTTGGTTTTATCATCCGAGAAAACAAAAAAAGTTTCTACAGATGATCAGGGAAATTATCTCTTGAAAAATACTTCAGGAAACTATCAACTAAAGGTTGAATTCATGTCTCATAAAACGCATACAACCAATAATTTTGAGCTGAATCAGGATTTAGTACAAAACATTTCTTTAGAGGAAGACATCAATCAATTAGACGAAGTAAATGTGATTGCCGAAAAATCCGGGGTGGAATTAAAACTGGATAAAAAAGTTTTTAATGTTGGAAAAGATATTTTGTCCCGCGGCGGATCGGCCAATGATATTTTGAATAATGTTCCTTCTGTAAACGTAGATGTAGCCGGTGTGGTAAGCCTGAGAGGGAATAACAGTGTAACCGTTTTAATTAACGGAAAACCTTCGATGTTAACGAACAATAATGGTTTGTCGCAAATTTCATCAGCAAATATTGAAAAGGTCGAAGTAATCACCAATCCTTCTGCGGCGTATGAAGCACAAGGCGGTGGCGGAATTATAAATATTGTTTTGAAAAAGAACAGCATTAAAGGTTTTAACGCTTCAGTTCAGGGCGGAATTGGAAATCCAACGAATTATAATATGAATGCTAATGTGAGTTATAAAACCGAAAAAATAAATCTGTTTTCGAATTTAGGATATCGTGATATGAATATTTACGCCTGGAATAAACAATATCAAAGAAATTTTAATAACGGTGTTACAACGATCTTAAATCAAAATGATGATATTAAAAGAAGCGATAATACAACCAGTATTTATATAGGGGGAGATTATTATATCAATGATAAAAATACACTGACGGGAAGTTATTATCATTCTAAAAATAAAAGTACAGATATCATCAAATACAATTACAACTATTCGGATATGATGAATAAAACGGATAGTATTATCTCGAGATCTCAAAAATATGAAGAACCTCAAATTTACAATGCCTTAGAATTAAATTATGTAAAAACATTTGATAAAAAAGACAAAAAATGGACATCAAGTCTGCAGTATGTTTTCTGGAATGATGATGAAAATCAATACATTGATCAGCAAAGAATTTATCCTGACGAATCGCCTGTTTCTAATTTATATACAAATGATATTGAGAGCAGTAATGATATTTTTATTAAATCAGATTTTGTTAATCCTATAAATGAAAATTCTAAAATAGAAATGGGAATTAGAAGCGACTTAAGAGCGATAAGAAGCGACTATTACACTATTTTGGATGATGTGCTGCAAAATCAATTTACGAATAAACTAAAATACGATGAAAATTTATATAGCGCCTATTTTCAATTTAGCAGTAAAATAAAAAGGTTTAATTATTTATTGGGCTTACGATCTGAATTATCAGATATAAAAATTAGTGACACTAAAAATACTTTTAATAATGCTAAGAACTACATCAATTTATTTCCGACGGTACATTTGGTTTATAATCTAACACCAAAAACTGATTTTCAATTAAGCTACAGTAAACGTATTAACCGACCAAGATTCTGGCAATTGAATCCGTTTTCAGGACTTTCAGACTTAAGAAATTTAACTGTAGGAAATCCTGATCTTGACCCAATGTTTATCAATTCATTTGAACTTACCGTTTTGACAAAATCGGGAAAATTTAGCCTCAACCCATCTGTCTATTACCAGCATACAAACAATTTTTTTGAATATATAGTAGAGCGTACAAGCGAGAATTACTTTATCAATACTCCCGTAAATCTGGGCACGGAAAATCGTTATGGAGCCGAAGTTTCTGCAACTTACAACCCAACAAAATGGTTACGATTATCATTGGACTTTAATTATTATGCTTTTAAGCAGGAGGGAAGTTATAAGGATGTAAGTTACAATGCCAAAGATCAGACTTGGCTGTCCAGTTTTCGTTCGATAATAAAATTTCCTAAAATTATTTCGGGAGATTTCAGTTTTAGATATCGCGGAAAAAATCAAGGTGTACAAACGCTTACCCAAGCACAATATAGTGCGAATTTAGGTTTAAGCAAAGATTTTTTTGGAGATAAAATGTCTGTGACTCTAAATGTAAATAATCTTTTCGATTCTCAAATTAGAAAAAGAGAAACCATCACATCATCCTACTATTTGCAATCTGAATATAAAACACAGGGACGATATGTAAATCTTACCGTCATATACCGATTTAACCGTAATAAAACCGAAGCAGACCGATTACCGGATAATATGTAATTGCCAATCTCATTTCACCATTAAAAAAGCTGATTGATTCAATCAGCTTCGATACAAACAACCTAATTGAATTTTCTTTGTGAAATTTAATTAGGTTGTTTTATTTTATAAAATTCTTTCAAACAATAGAAATAAGAACTAGTTGGGTTTCTCACTGGTTTCTATTCTTAGGCAATGTTCGGTTCCTAAATATAGCGGATTTCCATGTTTTTCGGACCAAAAACCATCCAGAACATCTTTGGTAATGCATCTGTAAACGGCAACTCCTTTGTAGGTTTTATTATCGTCACCTTTATAGCTAAAATTAATAACCAGAATATTGTCTTTAAAGAAACCGTAACCTTTTTGTTCCTGAGTGTTATTAATAAGCCATTTGGCAACAATTCGGGAGTTCTTGTCTAATGATAAACTCAAAACACCTTTGTAGGTTACTCCGTTATTCTCGTCCTGATTACTTCCGGAAATGGAATAATTGCCAATTAAATCTTGTATTGTCATTTAGTAATTTTTATAAATGTTTAGTAGGATAGAGGTTTGTAAAAATAGGTAACTAATAATAATTAATGATTAGTAGACTAATCGTATTTAGTTTTGTTATTTTTCATTGTTTATTAATTCCCAAACTTTGGCATTAAAATTTGTTTTTGATATACCTATAAGCTTTTCAAGTGCTTTAAAATAGTTTTCATTTGTTTTTTCATAAGGTCCGCAATTCAAAAATTCCCAAACACCTTCAAAGCCTTTTTCTTTTTCAATTTTCTGTATAAACAAAGCATTTAGTACATATTCGGGCATTAAATGAGTCGCTTTGCTTTCTCCAAAATTTTCAAATTTTCCATAGTTATTGAGCCAGTTCATATTTTTATTGGAACTTACTTTTGTCCTGAACTTAGTAAAAATATCTTTCCAGCTTATTCCCCAACTTCCACCATATAAATAAGCGCAGCCTTCGTCAATTGGTTTATTTACTTTTTTTCTTGAAATAACCAGGCTTAATCTGTCGTGCCATAAATCGTGTGGATCAAAATTATTGAATGTTGCGCTATTGCTACCTAATAGTATCAATTTTTTGTTTGAAATGCCTGAACTCAAAGTGCTCGCAGAGGAACTATTATATGCCAACTTATAATCGATACCAATCATCTTTTGTAACGCTGAAAAGTCAGAGGTTAAATAAAATTCACAATGTTTGTCTGATACTTTTAATTTTTTGTCAAACGAATTAGCCAGCTTTTCAAACTCCTTTATTTTTGAATGATTGACAGAGGACTCATAATGAAAAGTGTTATTTCCTGCTTTTAAGACTTTCCAATTTTTTGTATTCCGAATAAGTGTTGAAGAAAATACAAATGAATTGTTCTGTTTGTGAGCAATAAACTCAAAGCTTCCAGATAATATCGGTGTTTTTTCATTCACTCCCATATACGAAATCTGCACTAAATACTTGTCTTTTTCAATCGATACCACATTGGTCAAATAAGGTTTGTAGAAAAAATTTTCCTTAAATTTTCCGCTTTTTTCTATTCCATTTATTTCATCGAGTAAAATAAATGTTTCAATCTTTTGGCTTTCAAGCACCAACTTATTTTCTTCGTTTGGTTGTTGTGCGGCAACTAAAAATTCGTTTATAGAAGTTGTTAAAATATTACTTTCGATGCTGTCTTTTGGTAAAATAATATTTGAATTTAATTGCAAATTATTGGTTTGTGCATTCAGGAAAAGCGTAGTAATAAAGAGTGTTAAAGTATAGGTTAATTTCATTTTTTTAAGTTGTAAATTATGGGTTTGGTTTAGTTTTTAGATTTGTACATATAGCTTGTAGAGGTCATTAAACTCTAATTTGGTTAATTTATGCGACAAGGGATTTGATTTCTTTTAGGCGAATATAAGATATATTGTAGTACATTTTTTAGTTTTTTAGAATTAGAAATGATTCTTTAAGAGACGTATTTTCTTTTTCTCTGCTGTTACTCTGATTGGTTATATTCAAAATCAGAACAATAAAAAATTGACTGATGTACTTACAGTTTGTACTTTTGCCCTTATGAATGACAATTTTGTAAATGAATATTTTGGCATAGGGATACAAAATGGTAAAACGCCTGAAAATTTGGGTGTTTTGTGGCGATCCGCTCAAAATTTAGGCGCTACTTTTATATTTACTATAGGCAATCGATATGCTAAACAAGCGAGTGACACTCATGATGCTGTAAAATCGATACCTTATTTTCATTATGATACTTTTGAAGCTTTTTATGAAAACCTACCTAAAGGAGCGCGATTGGTTGGTGTTGAATTAGATGAAAAAGCTGCCGATTTAGAAACCTTCGAACATCCAAGACGTTGTGTTTATTTGTTAGGAGCAGAGGATCACGGGTTATCCAGAAAAGTAATGGATAAATGCCATCAACTGGTAAAATTTAAATCAGAAAAAAGTTTAAATGTGGCTGTGGCAGGAACTATAATTATGTACGACAGAAACTTGTCTAAACCACGATCTTAGAGACTAAACTTCAATGGTTCTACTGCATCCGGAGTTAAGCTTGCCTTTGTTTTTTTAAATTCTAAAATTAAACATTTCAACAATATTGTTGAACGAGACCATCGATTTATTTATAACTTTTAATCGTCTGCAAAGAGAACTCTTAGCGGAATTAAAGTGCTGCAATTTTTAAATAAAAATGATTAATCCCGGTATAACTATGTTTAAATCATTTTATTTTTTAATAGCGTAATTTTATACTGTTGTCATCTAAATTATGTTTTAATAAAACAGATATGACAAAACTTTCAATCAAACAATATCATAATTTCTTGAAATTGTATACTAAACAGGAATTAGTAGTTTAAACAATTTAATTTAAAACTACGTACCCAAATTAAACAACCTCTGATTTACTGGATTTCCTGATATTAGAAAAACTCCTTTAGATTTTACCTAAAAAAAACACTTGCCAAACTTTTGTATTAATCTCTTCTAATATAAAAAAGCTGATATGCTGGGAATTGTGTAACATCCTGCTGAAATTAAATACTTCTTTAGCTCATCTCATTTGTACCTTTAATAGTATTTAAAAAACTATTATATAAATCAAACAAAATAAAGTTATGGCAGAAATTAAAATTGAGAAAAAGAAGCCAGTATGGCCATGGATTGTAGCAGTCCTGTTGATTTCAGCACTTGTATACTATGTCTTTTTAAGAGATAACGAGGTGACAACTGAAAACGGTGTACAAATAGAAAATACTACAAGTACAGACAATACGACAAATTAGACAGTAAGAAGATCGGAAGATAATTGATAATACTAAAAAAAGAATTTATGGAAAATAAAGATAGAAATTTATACAGATTAGATGAACTTTCTGATTATAAAATTGCTTCAAACTATTCTGATGTACGAGGATGGAAAATAGTAGACGCTGAAAACCGCACTATAGGCACAATTGATAATCTTTGGGTTAATAAAGATATGAAGCGTGTTGTCTATTTGGATGTGAAAGCAGACAAAACATTAATTGAGGATAGCCGCAATGAAGTTCATGAGGCTATAGCGAAGGATAACGGCAAGGAGTTTATCTATAAAGATGGAGACAGCCATGTTATAATTCCTATTGGATCGGTCAGTATCAATAAAGATACGAAAACTGTTATGGCTAACACTATAGGATATGATACATTTAGAAACACTAGCAGATATAATAGTCAGCACAATTTTGACAGGGAGTATGAAAGAAGAGTTATGAAGTCTTATTATCCTGAAAATGATCCTGACTCTGTGTATTACAGTGATGATGATTCTTTTTACGAACGCAGGGAATTTGACAACAAATAAAATTTGTGCTAAGTTTTTCACAGCACGAAACCGACATTATTATTAAATTAAAAGATCAAACGTTTAACAATGTTTGATCTTTTTTCTGAATTATAGTTTTGATTTAATCGTCGGGAAACAAGAGTATAAAAAATTACTAAAGCAAAAGCTGCGACTTTCAACAAACTAAATTTTTAGATTATGAAAAAACAATTTAAAACAATAATAGCATATAGCCTCATTTTAAGCGGTCTTCTGTCTTCCTGTAAAAAACAGGACGGATATAGTGATGAAGTTACTACCACTCAACAAACACAAACATCCGACAGTACCCAGACCGCAGCAGATTCTTCAGCTACAAATACTACTGCAACGTCAGGCAATAGTTCTACCGGAGATGCAGGAGCTACTCCAAATACAGGAACAGAAAGTACAAATGTAGCAGGTCAGGGAACAGGCAGTGATGCTAATGAAGCAAAAGGAACCGGCACAGGAACAGGACCAGGGCCCAGCGTTAAGGATGGTGCAGCTTATTCAGGTCCTTCTGACCCGCAAAACGAAAAAATAAAAACCACAAAAAGCAAAGCAGCTCCACAAAAAGATAAGTAGCCCGGAAATTTATAAATAGGAGAAAGCAATGTTGCGTTATTTGGGATGTCACTGTTCTTAATAATAATTTTATGTTTTTATTTTAATCAATATCAGATCTTTATAGTTAATTTTTGTAAATTGACATTGGTTTTATTTTAATTAAAAAACATTCTTTTTTACCCATCAAAACCTGTTATAAATAATATTGTATATGGAAAATTCAAAAGCATCAATAACTGCGATAAACAGTTTATTTACAGATGAAAGTCTTATTCCCGATGAATATAAGATTTCAGAAATTCACCAGCGTGAATACCTTTTAAATGGTCAATTAGTACCCTGGAACGGGGAAATTACAGAAGTTTTTTCTCCTGTTTTTGTGGGGAAGGGGGAAGGACTCTCACGTAAACTCGTTGGAACAATTCCTCATACAACTGTCAAAGAAGCGATGGAATCTCTTGATGCGGCGGTTGCAGCGTATGATAACGGACAAGGCGTCTGGCCTACAATGAGTGTGGAGGATCGTATTGCCTGCATGCAGAAATTTGTATATCTGATGATCCAGCAGCGTGAGACTGTCATTAAACTCCTGATGTGGGAAATTGGCAAAAGCCTTGGGGATTCTACCAAGGAATTTGACAGGACTGTCGAATACATTAACGCTACAATTGATGCCTTAAAAGACCTTGACAGGCAATCCTCAAGATTTGAAGAATCAGAAGGGATCCTGGCTCAGGTTAGGAGATCATCATTGGGAGTGGTTCTTAGTATGGGACCTTTTAATTATCCTCTTAATGAAATTTTTACAACCCTGATTCCGGCATTAATTATGGGGAATACTATTTTGTTTAAATTACCCAAACACGGTGTACTGGCACATTATCCTTTGCTGAATGCTTTTAAGGAAGCCTTTCCTCCAGGAACTGTAAATACCCTATATGGACGCGGAGCAGAAATCATATCTCCTTTGATGGAAAGCGGCAAGGTCAATGTACTGGCCTTTATCGGTTCGAGCAAGGTGGCCAATAGCCTGAAGAAACTGCATCCAAAAGCCAATAGACTAAGGTCTATTTTAAGTCTTGATGCCAAAAATGCAGCCATCGTTACCAAACACGCGAATTTAGATGTAGCAGTAAATGAATGTCTTCTTGGCGCCTTATCATTTAACGGACAGCGTTGTACTGCGCTCAAATTAATTTTTGTGCAAAGAGAAGTTGCCGAGGAATTTGTTGCAAAATTAAGTGATGCAGTAGCAGCTTTAAAACCTGGGCTTCCATGGGACAAAGACGTAAAAATAACTCCACTTCCCGAAGTGGATAAACCAGCATATCTTAAGGAATGCCTTGACGATGCTTTGGCTAATGGTGCTAAAATTATCAATGAAAATGGCGGCCATACCAATAATTCGTTTGTTTTTCCTGCCGTTGTATATCCGG
Source organism: Flavobacterium sp. CSZ (assembly GCF_015350725.1). Lineage (NCBI taxonomy): Bacteria > Pseudomonadati > Bacteroidota > Flavobacteriia > Flavobacteriales > Flavobacteriaceae > Flavobacterium > Flavobacterium sp. CSZ. Next base: position 39,648 of record NZ_JADKPQ010000025.1, on the reverse strand, counting down.
TAAATGATAAAATGAAACTTTATCACGAAGAACAGTTTGGTCCTATTGTACCTGTAGTGCCTTTTGATTCTATTGAGGAGCCTATAGAGTATCAGATCAATGCCTCACACGGAATGCAAGTTAGTATTTTTAGTGAAGATCCTCAGGAAGTAGCAAGCCTTATTGACCCGTTTGTAAACTTGGTAAGCCGTGTGAATATTAATTGTCAGTCGCAGCGTGGTCCGGATGTTTTTCCTTTTACGGGAAGAAAAGACAGTGCCGAAGGAACTTTATCTATATCAGACGCATTACGTTCTTTTTCCATTCGTTCGCTTGTGGCTACAAAGGCTACCGATGCAAATAAAACTTTATTTAATTCGATTGTAAGAGACCACGATTCCAATTTTCTAAGTACAGATTATATTTTTTAAGATTTTGAAAATATATATAACAAAAAAGACAGCTAATTGCTGTCTTTTTTGTTAAGATTAAATTGGAAATATCGCTCAATTCTTAACCATTAATTTTATCCTTATGGAACTGGCAAGTTCTTTTGATATCATATTTATTGTTCTGTAAGTCTTTATATATCAAGACTTAATTTATCCCATTAATATGTTTTTTATCTTAAATTTAATTAAGCGGTTCTTTAGTATCAATTTCGATACTTGGCGGCATGAGTTTGTACATCACCGGAGTTACAATTCTCGAGAGAATGGTAGAACTTACCAGTCCGCCGATAAGTACAATAGCCAGCGGTGCAATTAAAGGATTGGAATTTAAGGCTAGAGGAATAAGACCACAGATTGCCGTTATGGACGTTAGCACCACGGGTAAAAATCGGGTTTCTCCGGCAATGGCAATTGCCTCATCTATGGAGTATCCTTCCTGTCGGAGCTGATTGGTAAAATCTACCAAAAGAAGCGAATTTTTAACCTGAATACCCGACAGACCAATAAAACCAATAATAGCAACTAGCGACATAGGACTTCCGTTAATAAGCAATAATACAACCCCTCCTAAAATTCCTAATGGAATAATGGAAAGTACAATGATGATTCCTTTAAATGTTTTGAACTGCAACAAAAGTACACCTATGAAAAGGAATGTGCTCAAAATAATTACAGAAAGGAAATTTCCCCCCAGTGCATCTCCTTCAGACTCTTTTTCGCCAGATAATTTATAGTAATACCCTTTTGGCATTTTAAGTTGATCCAGTTTAGGAATAATTTCGACTAATAAATCATTAGCATAATAGCCTTTGTCTGATAATGCTGTAACCTTTGCAAAACGGGATTTATTGAAATGATTAATCGTTGTTGGAGAAGTTTCAAAAGAGATTTCTGCAATTTGGTTCAGCGCAATAGGAGTTCCTTGAATATTATTTACATACAAATTTTTTAAAGCGTCCAGATTCGAAAATTTATCCCTTGGCAGCGTAAGGGTAACATTTCTGGCATCACCTCTGTCATCGATATAATCTCCAACAGTTAATCCGGCTACAGCAAGACGTATTACTTTATCTGCCTCACTTGTCATCACACCTAATGTTCTTGCTTTTTCTTTATTAATTTTTACTTTGACATCTGTTTTGTACGTGTTTAGTTCATTGTTGATATAAACTGTTCCCTTCTGATTTCGTAAAATAGTTTCTACTTGCGAAGAAAGCTTACGCAGAACAGCGGGATCTTCTCCAAAAAGTCTCACTACAATATTAGCTTCAAGTGGAGTTCCCTGTTCAAAATCTTTAACTTCGATTTTAGCATAAGGCATTGTTTTGAATTTTTCACGAAGCCTTTCAATCAAAGCTGTTTTTTCGGTAGGTTTCGCTTCATCTTCCAACTGTACAAAAATCTGAGCAAAATCAGGTTTTCTGTCCTGCGGGTGCACATTGTAATAAATCTGCGGATTTCCCTTGCCGACATTGGCCGTATAAAATACAATTTCTTTATGGTTCTTTAATTCAGCTTCGACCAGTTTTGTCACCCTGTCGCTTTCTAACAGATTGGCCTGAAGCGGCATTTTTATATTAATAAGAAACATTGGTTTCTCTGAAGTAGGGAATAACTTAAATCCCGTAGCCTTAAAAAGTCCAAAAGCAGTTATGCTCAATACTATGGATATAGCGATTGTTGTTTTTGGAAATTGTAAAGCTTTCGGCATAATCCTGCTGTAAGATCGTGTCAGGAACTTTTGCAGGTATTGCAGAAAAACATTCCCTTCACCATGTTCGTGCGTTTTTAAAAACCTGCTTCCCAGAAATGGAACCAATGTCATCGCCACAATCATTGAGGCCAGTACACTTGTAATGATGGCCATAGGAAGGCTTCTTATAAATTCACCTGAAACATCAGGAAGAAAGGCAAGGGGTAAAAATGCAATAACAAGAGTGGCTGTACAGCCTACAACAGCAAGTCCAATTTGTTTGGTACCTTTTAAAACAGCATCCATTTTAGAATGACCTTCGCGAAGCCAGCGCTCTATGTTTTCTACCACCACAATACTATCATCCACCAGAAGCCCTAAAGCCACCACCAAACCTACAATACTTAATTGATTCAGGGAATAGCCAAACGCATTCATGACTATTAGCCCTAAGGCAAGTGAGAGCGGTATGGATATCATAACAATTAACGAAGCTCTTGATCCTAATGGTAAAAGTGTAATGATAACCAGAACAATCGCAAGGGTGAAATCAAAGCCCAAATGCCCCAGACGCTGCGATACCATATTGGCCTGGTCAAAGTTTTTAACCAGTTTTATGTTTTGAGGCAGGTCTTTAGAGAATTCCTCTACTATTGGCAAAAATTCTTTTTGAACATCAGTTATGTTTACGTTGTCTTTCATACCTACGGTAACTAAAACACAGCGATGACCATTTATACGGGTAATATGATCCACGGTTTCGGATTTGTAACCTACTTCGGCGACATCCTTCATGTAAATTATTTTGCCGTTTGCATTGTATATAACAGTATTGGCAACATCATCGGCATTTTTAAATTTACCGCTTGTCTTTACATTAAATACCTTACTGTCAAGATTGATACTTCCTCCAGGGATATCGGCAGCTTCACTTTGAAGACTTCCCATGACCACGTTTAATGGAATTTTTAACTGCGCGAGTTTGTCCAACTGCAGGTCAATTCTAATTTCCTGTTTCGGTATTCCGGTATATTTTACGTCTTTAAGGTTGGTAATTTTTTCCAGTCTTGTCTTCAATTCATCTGCGGCATCACGAAGTTTTTTATCCGATGCATTTTCTGAAATTAAGGCCACCTGAAGAATCTTCACATCTGAAGAAGCAATTTTCTCGGTTTTTATGAGGTAAATGTCTTTCGGAAGTTCACTGTTTTGAAGCGCATTCATTTCCGTAGAAATTTCCTGATACTTATTATCCACATCAACTCCGTACTTAAATTTTACCTGAAAGGCTGCCACGCCGTCTTCGACAGTAGTTAATATTTTATCGATATTTTCGAGTCCGTAAATTTTATTCTCAACTGGTTTTACCACCTGTTCTTCCATATCCTTTGGACTAGTTCCAGGATAAATAACTGTTATGAGATATTGGGGAGGATGAGTTGAAGGATCTTCTGATCGCGGCATCGAAAACAGGGTCAGGTACCCCACAACAGACACGAGAAGAAATATAATCAGTGTGAACTGATAGTTTTTAACGGCAAAGTTTGTAATCTTCATGGTGCTTATTATTTAATGATCTTAATCTTTGATTCTTCGTTTAGATACGCGCTGTTCGAGATCACGATCTGATCTGTTTTCTCAAGGCCGTCTTTGATATAGACGATTTTGTTTTCAAATTTGTAAATGGTCACAGGCTGTCTTCTCACTTTGTTATTTTCAACTAAAAAAACAAAAGCCTTATCACCGTCTGCTTCAATAAGTGCATCATAAGGGATTGTGATTAAATCCTGTACATTATCAGAATGTATTTGGGCTTTTCCAAACATGCCCACTGCAGGTTTACTGTTTTTCATGTCCAGTTTTAATTCCAGCTGAAACGATCCAAGTGCTGCATCTGCAGACTGAGATTTTCTAAAAACCACAGCATCAAAGTTTTGATCAGGATAACCATCAAGGGTAACCGATGCTTTCTGTCCGATTTTCACCGATGCCCATTCTTTATCTGTCAGTCCGATTTTTAACAGGTAATTATTGTTATGGGATGTTTCATTTATGGCTAAAATGGGAGAACCTGGCCCTGCAACTTCGCCCTCGCTGGCTATTTTTTGAGAGACAAAACCATCTGCAGCCGCATATATTTTAGCATAACGGGCATTAAAAGCAATGGCTTCTTTTTGTTTTCTGGCAATGTCAAGACCTGTTTTAGTATTTTGAAGCTGCTCCAGAGTATACACGCTGTCTTGGTAGAGACTTTTGGCGCGAGTATAATCTCTCTCATATTTTTTTACATTTAAATCCGTCTGGTTCAAACCCGCACTGATTTCGGTTTCGTCCAATGCGGCTAAAAGCTGTCCTTTTTTAAAAAACTGACCTTCTTCTACATAAATGTGTCTTACTATACCGCCAATTTTAAAGCTGTAATTCGCCTCATTTTCTGTTGTAACCAAACCTGAGGCGTTAATAGTACTTGTAAGTGCTAAAGCCCCGGCTGGCGCTATTTTAATGGAGACGATATCCGCAGTTTCAAATTGGTTATGCTCTTTTTTTTCCTCTTTGCAAGCATAAAAAACAGGAAAGACAAGAAAACATATGGCTATTGATTTTTTACTCACAAGTGTAAACATATTTTTTAGGTATTCGTAACCCGAGCCTGGAAGGCGAACGGATGAAGCAATCTTTGATTTCATAAGTATTGTTTTTGGATTATTTTAAAGTAAAAGTAGCATTGGCTCTTTCTAATTCTGCGAAGGCAATCCAGGAATTATAAAGAGAGATATTAGTATTTAGCTGTGCATTTACCCATTGATTCTGTGCATCCAGAAGTTCAATGTAGATAGCCTGTCCTTCTTTGTATAATTTGGTTATGTCCTCATTATATTTTTTGGCAGCTGATTTTTGATTTTTATCAGCATTGAATTGTTCCAAAGCAGATAGTAGATTATTTCGGGTAACCTGAAACTGGAGCAGCAGCTGCTGTTTTACATTATCAGTTTGTGAACTTATTTTTTTACTGTCCTCCTGAACCTGTTTAAGCTTGTATTTGTTTTTGTTACCTGAGAAAATAGTCCACTCTAAGGCAGCACCGGCAAAATAGTATCGAGATTGTTTATTTACTTCGAAATCAAAGTCCTGGAAACCGAAATCGGCAAAACCACTCAGCTTAGGATACCAATACGATTGGGTAAGCTTACTTACATTTTCATTTATATCTTTTGCCGTGGTAAGTTTTGAAAGTTCTTCTCTGCTTGTGGTGTTTTCCTGTACCAATGCACTCGGAAGGCTTTCTTTATCGGCATCTATTTCAATTTCGCTGTCAAGTTTTTGATTGATCAGAAAATTAAAATACGTTTTAGCATTATTGCTGACTTGTTTTGCTGTTTCAAGATTTGCCTCGATACGAATTACTTCATTATCACTTCTAAGAACTGCTGTACGGTTTATTTTGTCATTTTTAAATAAGGACTGGTTAACCCTTTGATTTTCTTTTACTAATGCTAAAGCATCCTGATATATATTAATTCCTTCAATTGACTGTAGGTATTTATAGTATGCTGTTTTGATTTCTTTAACCAACTCCCTTTGATAGATTTCAAGCTCTATTTTTTGTAAAGAAGTCTGCTGGCTTTTGATTCTCTTGTTATAGATAATTTCATAGTTCAGCAAAGGCATTGTCGTGTGAATTTTAGCATCATAGAAATTATCCGGATTAATCAGAACCGACTGGTTCTGCAAAGAAGGGAAAGCATTCGAATTGGTTATTTGATTGAGTGTGTTGTAAACAGGATTCAGCATATCCCCAATGGGAATATCAATTGTTCTTCCGCCATCGGCCTTAGTATAATTGGCATTAAAAGAAACAGTAGGGTAGAACAGGGAACGGGCCTCCTGAAGGGCATACAGACTTTTATTAATATCAAAATTATGCTGCCTGATTACCTCGTTGCTTTTTAATCCAATCTGAATGTAATTATCGAGTTTGCTTTGGGAATATCCTATAAATCCAAAACAAAAAATGGTAAATGTAATTGCTTTTTTCATTTTATTATACGTTGTTTTTAAATTGAACACTGTTCATTTTTTTGATCAAAAAAAAGGTTTAAAGTTTTTTTATTATTTTTAAATATTCATTATATCCTTCAGAAAGGATAGTATCCGGGTTAGAAAATTTCACACCTTTTGTTCTCTGACGTATTTCCAGACAGCACATTCCGTGTACTAAACTCCAAATCATAAAAGATAATGCTTCTAACGAATGCCCTTCAAAATGCCCATTGTCCATACATTCTTTTACAGTTTTCTTTAAAGCACCAAAAGTGTCAGCTCCTTCATTCCACGCTTCTTTTTCAGTACTTTCTATAAATTCCATTGGCGCTTTAACAATGAACATCAAATCGTACATTTCAGAATTTTCCATTGCAAATTTTAAATAGGTAAATCCCATTTTTCGAAGACGCTCCATTGGATCTTTAATAGCAAATAATTCGGTAAAATAGCCGCCTAGTTCTTGAAAACCAATAGAGTGGAGGTCGTGAAGAATTGCATTTTTATCTTTAAAGTAAACATACACAGTTCCAACACTGTAGTCAATTTCATCAGCGATATTTCGAATCGTAGTCTGTTCAATACCTCTCTCTAAGAAGAGCTTTTTGGCTCCTTTTAGGATTAGCATTTTTAAGGCTTCTTTTTCACGTGCTTTTCTTTCTGCTGTACTCATGCTGCAAATGTATGTATATTTTTTGAACACTGTTCATTTTTTTAAATAATAATTTAGAATTAGTGTGGTAGTGTATCATTTCTTCGTATTCCTCCTATGTTTTCGAAGGAATTATAGCGAGGAGCAACGTGTGATGTACTATACATTTTTTGAGTGAAAGTCCTTCGGACAGACTTATTAGGCGGGAAAAGCAATGTGTATTGTACTGCTTAAAATCTTATTTTGAGGGTCTAGTAGTTTGGACCATACTGTTTATTTGGACAATATGGTTGAAAAAATAACAAGTTAAGAAGTTGATTTAAGACTAACTATTTGCCATAATTTGGCATGTTGAAAAACGAACAAATATTTTTGCCTTTGAAGTACAATTGAGATACAAAAATCACTTACTTATTTGCCAATGCAAAAATTCGCGAAGATATTCCCCAATAATTCGTCATTTGAGACCTGACCTGTGATCAACCCAAATTGGTATAAAGCTTCACGAATATCAAGTGCAATCAGGTCACTAGAAAGATTGGTCTCAAGGCCATATTTTACTTTTTGTATTTCATCCAAAGCTTTTAGTAAAGAGTCATAATGTCTTGTATTGGTAACAATTGTTTCGTTATTACGAAGAGCACCGGTATTTACAAACGAAAGCAATTCATTCTTCAAATCATCAACACCAATTTTCTCTTTCGCCGAAATTAATAATAGCTTTGCATTCAGATTTTCAAGCTTAGTGGTAATGTTTGCTACTTCATCAGCAGACAGTATATCTTTTTTATTGACTACAATTACCAAAGGTTTAAGTGGATATTTATTCTTGATTTGTTCAATTTCAGAAACAAACTCAGAACTCGAAACCTGAAATTTTAAACCATCAAACAAATAGATTACTACTTGCGCCTGTTCTATTTTTTCGAAAGTTTTTTTAATTCCTATGCTTTCTACAACATCTTTGGTTTCGCGGATTCCAGCCGTATCAATAAATCTGAAACCAATTCCGCCAATAACCAATTCATCTTCAATAGTATCACGCGTCGTTCCGGCAATGTCCGAAACTATGGCGCGTTCTTCATTTAATAAAGCATTTAGTAAAGTCGATTTTCCTACGTTAGGTTCACCAACAATAGCAACCGGAATTCCGTTTTTGATCACGTTTCCAACTGCAAACGAGTCGATAAGACGTTTTAAAACAAATTCAATTCGGTTTAATAATTCATGAAACTGAGTCCTGTCAGCAAATTCTACATCTTCCTCTGCAAAATCAAGCTCCAATTCTATTAGTGAAGCGAAGTTTAAAAGTTCTTCACGCAGTTTTGCAATTTCATTACTAAAACCACCACGCATTTGCTGCATCGCAATTTGGTGTGAAGCCTCATTATCTGATGAAATCAAATCAGCAACAGCTTCTGCTTGTGATAAATCTAATTTTCCGTTCAGGAAAGCCCTTAAAGTAAATTCACCCGCATCAGCCATACGACAGCCTTTTCGCAATAATAACTGAATAATTTGCTGCTGAATATAGGTCGAGCCGTGACAAGAGATTTCGATTGTATTTTCGCCTGTATAAGAGTTTGGCCCTTTAAAAACAGAAACCAATACTTCGTCAAGTGTTTTCGAATCATCGACAATATGCCCCAAATGCAAAGTATGTGTTTTTTGCTTGGTTAAGTCTTTGTTTTTGATGGATTTAAAAACCGAATTTCCGATAGCAATCGCTTCAGAACCCGAAATTCGAATTATAGCAATAGCCCCGGCTCCCGATGGAGTCGCTAATGCAACTATAGAATCTTGATTTATCATGGCGCAAAGGTATAAAAAAAGCGATAAAGTTGAGCCTTTAAGACCATACCTAAAGCATGTTCTTTTCATCACTAAAAATATATTTATCAATAAAATATTAAATGTTAAAATACTGATAATTGTCAGAGTATTTTTATTATAGAATGACTAAATTTGAGAGAACAACTTCTAAATCACAATCAAAATGAAAAAAATATTATTCCCCACCGATTTTTCCGAATGTGCAACAAACGCATTTGTGCATGCTTTAGAATTTGCAAAAGTGGTCAATGCCGAACTTATTTTGTTACATACTTTTGAAATTCCGGTGTACGACAGCCAATTTTTTCCGGAAAACTATGCAGCGATTTACAGCTCGATAGAATTGGCAAAATTTGAAATGTTCAAAGACGAAATTCCAAAGTTAAGAACCATCGCAGAAGAAAGAAATTTAAGCGCTATTGTAATAAAACACCGTCTGATGGATGGAGATTTGATTTACAACTTAAAAAATGCAGTCGAAGAAGATAAGGTAGATTTTGTTATTATGGGATCATCAGGAGAAACAGACTGGACTAAATTCTTTCTGGGATCAAATACAAGCGCTGTAATTTCAGAAATTCAGGTTCCTGTTTTATGCATTCCTGCCGATACAAAATTCAAAAAAATAAAAAATATTGGTTTTACAACCCGTTACCGCGAAAAAGATAAAGTCGAACTTAGAAAAGTATTGGATATTGCAAAAAAAACAAATGCAAAAGTAAAAAGCTTGTACGTTAAAACATCAAGTTCAGACGTTTCTGATGTGACTATCAAAGAATGGGAAAAAGAATTTGCAAATGAAAATATTGAGTTTCTCGTACTGCCAAGCGATGAAGTAAAAGAAACTATACTTGATTTTATATTGTATAAAGATATAGACATTCTTACAACGATAACACACAAAAGATCATTCTTCGAGGGTCTTTTTGACTCTAGTTTCACTAAAAAAATTGCTAAAGAAGTTTCTGTGCCGGTTTTAGTAATGCACGAAACCTAAAATTTTGCTTTGATAGTAAATTTGTAAGTGTAAAACCTATATTTGTATTTCATTAAATTAAAAAAATGGAATCATATCAAAATAAAGTTGAGCACTATACTGCAATTTTCAATAAAATCAATAAAAGATACAATAGCATAAGTATCCTGCGTCTTTTAAGTGTTTTTCTTTGTTTGTTTTTATTGTTTTATTACATAAAAACAAATGAAATCTTATACGCCGCTTTTGCTTTTCTGTCTTTTGTTGGTTTTCTTTTTTTAATGAGAATCCATTCTAAATTGTCTTTTCAAAGAGAGCTTACAAAAGCGATTCTAAAAATCAATAAAGATGAAATTACGTATCTAAAAAGAGAAAAAATCCCTTTTGAAAACGGAATCGAATTCAACGATTTTCATCATCCTTATGCTTACGATCTGGATATTTTTGGAGAACATTCTTTATTCCAGAACATCAACAGAACCGCCACTTTTATCGGAAAAAAAACATTAGCCAATCAGTTATTGAACTTGTCTTCTAATGAAACCATTCTGGAAAATCAGCAAGCAATCGATGAACTTAAAACCAAAATCGACTGGCGTCAGGATTTCCTGGCTCTGGCAATGATTAGTAATGATTCTAAAAATTCATACGAATCACTACTTTACTGGAATTCATTTAAAAATAACACATTACCTAAAGTTATAGTTGCATTATCTGTTATTCTTCCAGTTCTGTTTTTAGGTTTTTTGGCAGCCTATTTTATAACTTTAAAAACGATTATTTTATCCTATCTCACGTATGTTTTTATTGCGAATCTGATTGTTTTAGGACAATCTTTTAAACGTATTCAATCTGAAATTGCAAAGGCAGATAACGTAGATAAAATCATCAAACAATATAGTTTATTGGTTCAGAAAATTGAAACCGAAACTTTTCAGTCAAAGAAATTAATCGACCTGCAACAACAGCTTGTTTTTAAAAACGCAACGGCAACCAAACATTTAAAAGACTTGTCTGAATTGTTTTCGAGAATGGATACCATTAATAATCTGGTAACCGCCATTGTTTTCAACGGAACATTTCTGTTTAATCTGCATGTTTTAAAAGCACTTTTAAAATGGAAAGACAACTATTCGACCGAACTCGAAAAATGGATTACAATTATTGGCGAATTTGAAGCCCTGAACAGTCTGGCAAATCTGGCCTATAACAATCCTGATTTTGTTTTCCCCGAGATCAATTCAGAATATAAAATCGGATTCTCAGACCTAAGTCATCCGTTGCTGAATCCTGCAACAAGGGTAGGGAATGACACTCATTTTTATCCGCAATCGTATATGATTTTAACCGGTTCGAACATGTCCGGAAAAAGTACTTTTTTAAGAAGTTTAGGAATCAATATGGTGCTTGGAGGAATAGGTTCAGTTGTTTGTGCTTCAAAGGCAAACATGCATCCACTTCCAGTTTTAGTTTCAATGCGATTATCAGATTCTTTGGCCGATAGCGAATCGTATTTCTTTGCCGAAATCAAGCGTTTAAAGCAAATTATGGATGCCTTAGAAGAACGTCCGGCTTTTGTATTATTAGACGAAATTTTAAGAGGAACAAATTCTGATGACAAACGTAACGGAACAATAGAAGTAGTCAAAAAAATCATCGCTAAAAATGCCATTGGCGCCATTGCCACTCACGATATCGAAGTTTGCCTGACAACAAACGAATATCCTGACATTCTAACCAATCAATGTTTCGAAGTAGAAATTCAAAACAACGACCTCCATTTCGATTACAAACTCCGCAACGGAATCTGTAAAAATAGAAGCGCCACTTTCTTAATGCAAAAAATGGGAGTTATTTAAGGATTTTAGATTTTAGAGTAGAGCTTTAGATTGTTTGGAATTTGGATTTTTTAAACTTGGGATTTAAATTTTAATCAGAAGCTATTTCCTGCTATCCGTTCCAATCTTTTGCTTTTTAAAGAAAATAGCAAAAGGATTTCCCCTTCTATCAGGGCTAGAGCAGTCGTTTTCAGTTAGAAAATTTATCTTAATTTATCACTCTGAGCAAAGAGTCGAAGAGCGTTTCAATTTTTCGTTTAATTTGTCATCCTGACGGAGGAAGGATCATAATAGAAACTCCACAATCTTTGTCGGGTCACAAGTGTGATCCTTCCTCCGTCAGGATGACAAAATTATTTTTTTACTTCAACCCTTCCTTAATCGTATTCACAAAAGCCTCAACCGGCTGCGCACCAGATACCGCATATTTCCTGTCAAAGACAAAAAACGGAACTCCCTGCACACCAATTTGATTTGCTTCATGAATATCAGAATGGACATTGCTTAAATAAAGATTTTCATTCTCAATAACTTCTTTTACTTCGTCAGCATCCAAACCAGCTTTAACGGCTAATTCAATTAAAGTTTCAGGATCGTTTAAATCTCTTCCTTCAGTAAAATACGCTTTAAAGAAAATTTCTTCCATTTCATCGCCTAATTTTTTGGTTTTAGCCAATTGTATAATACGATGAGAGGTTAAAGAATTTGAAATAATAGCTTTATCAAAGTGATAGTCTAAACCAACGCTTTTTGCGCGTTCTGTGACACCTTTATGCATTTCTATTGATTGCTCAACCGAAATACCTTTTCGTTCCGCCAGAAACGTAAAAACGTCTTTACCTCCTTGTGGAGTAATAGTGGGGTCAAGTTGAAAACTTTTCCACTCAATTTCAAATTCACCATCCGGAAATTCAGCTAAAGCAGTTTCCAGTTGTCTTTTTCCGATATAACAAAACGGACACATGATGTCCGACCAAATTTCTATTTTCATAGTTACAAAGTTATAAAAATTGTTTCAAGTTTTTATTTGTTTCAGGTTTCAGGTTTTCTTGCATTGTGTGGATTTTATCGCAAAGTACGCAAGAATCTTTTTATTGGGCTGAAAATGATCTCGCAAAGACGCAAGGACGCAAAGTTTATCTTCTTGGTAAGATATGCATCTTAGTTAAATTAACCGTAGAATGAGAGTATGAGCTTAAAAAACTTTGCGACTCTGCGAGATTAAAAAAGCGTAACTTATAAATTAACTTTACAAAAATGGAAGTTCGCAAAGTTTTTACACAAAGCTTTGCGTTCTTCACGTTTGTGAACACAATCTGAATACAAAAACCTTTGTGTTCTTTGCGGTAAAACCACACAAACCATATCGCATTTCAACTTGAAACCTGAAACAAAAAAACATGCCAAATAAAAAACCGCAAATCTTAAAAAAAGAATTGCGGTTTCTAGGTATAAAAAATGGTTGGTTAATAGCGATATTTTTTTTTTACAATGATATGTCTTTAATTCGAAACTAAAAAAAATCCCTGTAACAAAAAGAAGTTTTGATGTTAACTATTTAACATCACAGGCATTACCAACATTGTAACAGTTTCACCTTCTTCTAAACCATCAACTGGCGTTAGAATCCCGGCTCTGTTAGGTAATGACATCTCTAACATAATCATATCCGATTGTAAGTTGGTCAACATCTCTGTTAAAAAACGAGAGTTAAAACCAATTTGAAGATCGTCTCCCTGATAATCACAAGTCAATCTCTCTTCGGCTTTGTTAGAGTAATCGATATCTTCTGCAGAAACATTCAGTTCAGCTCCTGCTATTTTTAAACGAATTTGGTGTGTTGTTTTGTTTGAGAAAATTGCCACACGTTTTACTGAACTTAAAAATAAAGAACGGTCGATCATTAATTTGTTCGGATTCTCTTTAGGAATTACCGCTTCGTAATTAGGGTATTTTCCGTCGATCAAACGACACATTAAAATATAATTATCAAATGAGAAAGTCGCATTCGAATCGTTGTATTCAATTTTTACTTCAGCGTCAGAACTTCCTAAAATACTTTTTAAAATATTCAAAGGTTTCTTTGGCATAATAAAATCAGCTACCTGAGATGCTTTTACATCTGTGCGGGCATATTTTACCAATTTATGAGCATCTGTAGCAACAAAAGTTAAACCTTCCGGAGAGAACTGGAAGAAAACCCCCGACATTACCGGACGTAAATCATCATTTCCTGCAGCAAAGATTGTTTTGCTTACAGCAGTAGCTAAAACATCAGCAGGAACAAGAGTTACAGAAGGATCTTCAAGATTTACCGATTTAGGAAATTCTTCTCCCGCAGCATACGCTAAAGCATATTTACCGGAATTTGAACTAATTTCAACCGTATTGTTTTCTTCAACCGTAAAAGTTAAAGGCTGTTCCGGAAACGTTTTCAAAATTTCAAGCAAAAGCTTCGCCGGTACAGCAACACTTCCTTTGCTTGTAGAATCGATTGATAATGTAGCAGACATAGTAGTTTCAAGATCCGAAGCCGAAACTGTCAACTCATTATTGTCTAGTTCAAATAAAAAGTTATCTAAAATAGGCAACGTATTGTTACTGTTGATTACACTACCTAAAACTTGTAATTGTTTTAATAAGTACGAACTCGATACTATAAATTTCATCTCTTTTGTTTTATTTTTTTGCACTTTTCCTTAGTATTTCTTCAACTAAGATAGGTTTTACAAATATATCGTAAACAATCTTAGTTTCGCAATTTTTTTATTAACATCTATTTGCTGTATTTTCTTTTACGGATGTAAGTAAATACTAATCCAAAAACTAATAATATTAGAATTGGAAGTCCGATAGTTATGAATTGCGTCAGGCTGTAATTCTTGTAAACTTTCTCTCTGTCTAATAAAGGCAAGCTTACATCTTTGCTTCTAATGTTAATAAGTCCCGTGTCATCTAGCAAATAATTAATACAATTCATCATAAAATCTTTGTTGTCGTATAAATTACCTGTACGCTGATCGTAACCTAATTCTACCGGCATCATGTTTTTGTCTAATTGATTTCTGGCCAAATCACCATCGGCAATCACAATCATTTTGTTTGGTTTTCCTTTTGCTAAAAATGAATTTTCCTTAAAAGGCAAAACACGATTCTCGAAAGCCGAACGGAAAGAACCTTCTAATAAAACAGAAAGCGGTTTGTTTCCTGTGTTGATGTAATCCTGAGGCGAAGTTTTTTCGGTTACACTCCCTAAACTTATTTCTGTTGGAGTTCCAATTGCTTTCGAATATTGAGACGATTGTAATAAAACCGTTTTTTTAATTCCGTTTTTCAAAGTATCAATCGGACTGGCAAAATCAAATTTAATTTCGCCTAGATTTTTTACAATCGGATTATTGCTGGTTGGTAATACAACAGGGGCAAATTTCCAGATAAATTCCTGGTATTGTGTAGCACTTCCCTGTTCGCCAGTCGCTAATTTTAACTTGGTTCCTCGTTCATCTTTTACAAGATCAGGATTTATTCTGAATCCGTATTTAAAGAACATATCATTCAGGTTTAAATCTCTTGGATATGCTAAAGTCGATCCTGATTGATTGTACAAACTATCCATATCAGCCGCAACCTGATCGATTAACCATAAGGTTTTTCCACCGTTCATGATAAACTGATCCAGAACTTGTTTTTCTTCATCAGAAAAAGTTTGTGTTGGTTTTGAAATAATAGCTAAATCGTATTTTTTTAATGCGTCTAAAGTTCCGGTTGGATTTTTAGCTACAGAATCTAAAGTAAAAGGCCCGATGTAATAGCTTTCGCGAATTTGCATTAGCATTTTAGCAATATGCACTTCGTTTAACTCTCCGTTTCCTTTTATAATTGCAACTTTCTTTTGTCTGTCTTTGCTGATTTTATTGATGGCATCAGCAATAGAATATTCTAAATGCTGGATAGATCCGATAACTTTTTGTGTTGTCGAAGCACCCATTATATTTTTTAATAATGGAATGTTGACTTCTTTATTGTTGTAAACCGCAATTGCCCAGGGAAAAACCATTGCCTGAGATTGTTTTCCTTTATCGTCAACAGTAATGTTTATAGGAGTAAGTCCTTTTTGATACAAAGATTTTATAACATCCATGTTTTCTTCTCCGTTTTCTAACGGATTCACAAACTCAAAAACAATATTGCTGTTATAAGCCTGAAATTCTTCCAGTAATTGTCTGGTTTCCTGTTGCAGGCGTTTAAAATCTGCCGGCAAATCACCTTGCATGTAAATCTTGATTGATAATGGATTTTTAACCTGTTTTACGATCTGCAAAGAGGTTTCGGATAAAGTATAGCGTTTGTCTTTGGTTAAATCAAAACGGTTGAAAAATAAACTTCCCAATACATTTAAAACAATTAAAACAAAAACAGTTATACCTAACGTTTTGATATTTTGTTGAGTAGATGCTTTCATTACGCTTTAAAAGATTTTAATTGATAAACGGTAAAAGACAGAAATAATACTGTGATACTCAAAAAGTAAATCACATCGCGAGTATCAATTACGCCTCGGCTCATACTTTTAAAATGGTCCTGCATACCCAATGCTGAAATAATAGTAGACGATCCCGGAATTAATGAGGCTAAACCTTCAAAACCGAAATAAAAGATAAAACACAGAAAAACAGCAATGATAAAAGCCACAATCTGATTTTCAGATAGGGTAGAAGTAAAAATACCAATTGCCGAGTAAGCTGCTATAAGAAACAATAAGCCAAAATAAGAACCAATGGTACTTCCCATATCGATATTGCCTTCCGGAAAACCTAAATTCGAAATTGCTTTTACATAGACAAATGTTGGGATAATCGCTAAAATAATTAATAGGAGGGAACCAAAGAATTTTCCGTTTACAATTTCCCAAATCGATAAAGGTTTGGTCAATAACAATTCTAATGTTCCTTGCTTTTTTTCATCAGAGAAACTTCTCATGGTAACGGCCGGAATCAGGAAAATCAAAATCCAGGGCGCTAAGGTAAAAAATGGAGTCAAATCTGCATAACCGGTATTCAGTATATTATAATCTCCTTCAAATACCCATAAAAATAGCCCGTTGCTGATTAAGAAAATCGCAATGACCAAATAGCCAATAGGAGAGCCAAAAAAGGATTTTATTTCTCGTAAAATGATTGATTTCATGTAACTTATTTTTGTTTCAAGTTTTTCTTGTTTCAGGTTTCAAGTTGCTTTACTTTGCGAACTTTGTGTTTATCAAACCCTATTAAATATAATCTTTGCGTTCTTTGCGGTTAAATTATTCCAATTTTCAGCTTCAGCATACAACTTACAACCTGAAACCTGAAACAAAATAAACTAATTTAAGCTAACGAGCTTATCCACACTCCACGCTTCCGGTTTTGCATTAAACAACTGCTTTGTAAAACTCCAAACCGTATTAAAAAGTTCAGATTGTCTGTAATTTTCCAAATCTTCTTCGGTTTCCCAATAACTGTAAGTGAAAAAGATGCATTTATCATTTTTGTCCTGATACAATTCTAAAAAACGATTTCCTTCTGCATTTCGTATTTTGTCTTTCACACTTTCAAAATTCTCCAGAAAATCAGGAATTTTTTCTTCGTGAAAACTCATTTTTACTATTCGAACAAACATATTGCAATTTTAGATTTCTGAATTTAGATTTTAGATTTTTTTGGAGTCTAAAATTATTTCAGGTGCGCAAAAATACCAAAATAGATTGTTCTTTTTGTGAAAATTTAAAATATTATAAAAGTAAAGTTTTACCGCAATATTGTCATCTCGACAGAGGAAAGATCACACAAGGGAATCGGCCCAAATCCATTAAATCTGCGCATCATTTCAATCTAAAATCAGCAATCTGAAAATTTAATTGAATTTAATCGTAATCACATCTCGGTAATTCAGTCCCAATAAACTATTTGCAGAACCAACTTTTGAAGGATTACTTCTAAAAATGGCAATTTCAAGAAATCCTGCTTGGTTAAAAATAGCCAGTTTTTCTCCCTCGTAAGTTTTAATTGGATACTTATCTGAAGTTGCAATGGCGGAGTAATTAGGCAAAATAGTTTTGATGCTTCTGGGTTTCATTACGATTTCATACGGACGACCGCGCGAAACTTCTAAAAACTGTTTTTTAGATATGTTGGTCACAACGTTTCCTAAATGATCAATATAAATTACGTATCCTTTTAGTGTATTTCCATCTGCAGCCACAACAGCCTGTAATTCTGTAACCTCTTTAACGGCTTGAATTTCTTTGCCAATTACGTTCAATAATCCACCTTTTGCGATATGGCAGGCCACTTGTATAAAGATGTCCAAATCACTTGATTCTGTCGGAAAACGATCGTGTATGTTGATGGCAACAATTTTTTGCGGAACAATTTTCTGCGTTAGCATGCTTAAAATGCCATTGTCGGCACATATAAAGTAGTGATCATTCCATTGCATGGCAATATGCTGATTCTCTTTATTGCGCTCAATATCTACCCCAATTAAGTGCACGGTACCTTTTGGAAAACTCAAATAAGAAGCCCCAATAATGTAACTTGCTTCTGCAGTGTTAAATGGATCAACGTCATGCGAAATATCAATAATTGTAGCTTCTGTATACTCAGATAAAATTTTACCCTTAAGTGAACCAACAAAGTGATCCTTTAAGCCGTAATCGGTAGTAAGGGTAATTATTGACATAATTTTGTTTATAACTATTGGTAGTATTTAAATCTAATTTTCATTAAATTTGAGAAATGCAAATCTAAGAATACTAAATTCAAATTGAAAGAAAGAAAAGACAAATTGCGATAAAATATATAGTAGACTTAGTTTTCAGTTTCAGTTTTCAGTATTTTAACAAAAATGATTTTAAAACTGTGACTGCGATTAAAAACTGCGACTTTTTAAAACAAAACACCCGACAACCACTGATTATAAAACTGATTTATTTTTAATTTAAAATTAACTCATTTGAACGAAAGAATTATCGAGCTCATAGACATCGCTCCAAAAGACTTTTGGGGCGCTCAAGACACTCATCTTGAAATAATTAAAAAGTATTACCCAAAACTTAAAATCGTAGCGAGAGGTACCACTTTGAAAGCATTTGGCGAAAAAGAAGTTTTAGATGAATTCGAAAAAAGATTTCAGAGGCTTATGCTTCATTTTACCCGATACAACAACATTGACGATAATGTAATTGAACGCGTAATAATGAGTGATGGTCAGGATGAAAGAAAATCATTAGATCATGACAAAATATTAGTTCATGGAGTTGGCGGTAAAATAATAAAAGCCATGACACCCAACCAGCAGTTACTGGTAGATACCATCAAAAAAAATGATATGGTATTTGCTGTAGGTCCTGCCGGAACCGGAAAAACCTATACTGGTGTTGCAATGGCGGTTAAAGCGCTTAAAGAAAAAGAAGTAAAAAGGATCATATTAACACGACCAGCAGTAGAAGCAGGAGAAAATCTTGGTTTTTTACCCGGCGATATGAAAGAAAAATTAGATCCGTACATGCAGCCTCTTTATGATGCTTTGCGCGATATGTTACCCAACGAAAAGCTCGAAGACTACATTTTAAAAGGAATTATTCAAATTGCGCCATTAGCATTTATGCGTGGACGTACGCTTGATAATGCCTTTGTAATTCTCGATGAAGCGCAGAATACAACACACTCGCAAATGAAAATGTTTTTGACCCGTATGGGAAAAAATGCCAAATTCATGATTACGGGTGATCCCGGACAGGTCGATTTGCCACGCAGAACTATTTCTGGTCTTAAAGAAGCAATCCTGGTCTTGAAAGACGTTGACGGAATTGGAATTATTTATCTTGATGATAAAGATATCGTACGCCACAGATTAGTGAAAAAGGTAATTGATGCTTATAAACAAATAGAAAATCACGATTAACTTTATAAAATGTCAAATGTAAATCGTGAAATGTGTTTTGACATTTATTAATATTCGTTTTATGCATATCTTTATTAGAAATGTGTAAAACGAATATTTTTTTGAAATAACTTTATAAATTAAGAAATTCTTCGAATGGATAAGATCGAATCGGTAACTATTCTTGTAATAGGCTTATTATTTTTTGCTTTTAGATTAAACGCTCAAAATAAGGACAACTACAAAGGGAGCTTATCAAATAATAAATCAAAATTATCAGGTAAAGAAATTGTGGCAGAATTATCTAAACTTGATTTTTTTAAATTAACAGATAAATCAGATTTAAAAATAACAAAAGCTGAATTTGAAATTTCGTATAATGAACTGAGCTTTTTTGAAGGTTTAATGAAAGAAGATTTAATTTTTACTGATAATAGGTTTTACTTTATTGACTCTGAAACTTTATTTGAAGGAGGAGGATTGATTCAATATTTAGAAACAGTAAAACTTTCATTTGATAAACTCAATTTGAAACTTGTTTTTTCTGAGGAATATAATAATCAAACTGAAAAACATTGGAAACATACAATTAGGTTGAATGGAAAAGAATATGTAGCATTCGATAATGATTTTAGTGAAAATGATTGGGGAATTTCATATATAAACTTTATTGAAATGTTAAATAGTGAACTTAAATTACAACAGAGTAAAGAACAATTCTATCCGATTACTTCGGGAAATGATGGAAGAATAGTTTTATTAACGAATGAACAATTTGAGTTTGTGAAAGCAAATTATCCAAATAATGACGAGCATCCAAAAAAGGTTTCCGAATGGAAAAACAGCTACGGGTTTTAAAATTCAAAAGAAATGAAACAGCTAGATGATTTCTATTTAAAACAAGAAAAACCTGTAAAAGAGATATTTCTTGCCTTGAAAGAAATTATCTTAAAACAAGATTCAAACATTAGTAATGTCTTAAAATACGGAATGCCGTTTTTTTGTTATAAAGGAAAAATGTTTTGCTATTTATGGATTCACAAGAAATTCAATCAGCCTTATTTAGCCATAGTAGAAGGAAAACATTTTGACGAACCATTTTTGATTCAGGAAAACCGTTCGAGAATGAAAATCATGTTGCTCAATCCTGATGAGGATTTACCTTTAGAAAAGATAGAAACCATTCTGCAAAAAGCACTGAATTTATATAAAACAGGCATAATTAAAGTTTAAATTATTTAAAATTCAGTATTTGACGAAATAGTTAAATAAATAATAAACTTACTACAATTTAAGCTTTAAAGCCCATTTATCTTTGCTCTTCTTGCGGTAAAGCCGTAAATTTGCACATCATAAATATTTGATCTTTAATATGACAAAATTAAAAAATATAAAAGTTGTAGTAAGTGACCTAGACGGAACTTTACTCAACCTACAGCATAGAATATCAGATTACACCAAATCAATTTTTCAGGAACTTCACAATCAAAATTATCTTATTGTAGTAGCTACAGGACGTCATCATCTTGATGCCATGGCAATTATCGAAACTCTTGAAGTTCCGGTTTATTTGGTAAGCTCAAACGGAGCGAGAATACATTCACCTGAAAAAGAAAAACTTTTTGCTTTCAATTTAGATAGTGATGTTGTAAAAGCAGCATTAAATGTCGAAATCGATCCTGAAATCACAGTAGTTTTATTCAAAGAAAATGTTTGGCAAACCAATAAATGGAGCGAGAAATTAAATGCTTTCCAGGCCGATTTAAAATACCATCCGGAATTGGTTGATTATAAAAATCTGCAAGATTTTGGAGCGATTAAAATTTTCTTTTCATGTGATAATCATGAAAAATTAGTAAAACTAAAAGATGATATTTTAGCCCATTCTTCAGAACATTTACATCATGCGTTTAGTTTACCAACCTGTCTGGAATTTATGGATAAATCTATAGATAAAGCAGTTGCGATTGAAAGAGTTCTTGAAAAACAAGGATTTACTCTCGATCAGGCGGTTTCTTTTGGTGATGGTTTCAATGATGTTCAAATGTTATCAGCATCAGGAAAAGGTTTAATTATGGGAAATGCGCCGGCTTTATTAAAAGAAACTTTACCAAAGTTAGAAGTGATTCAAACCAATGCAGAAGATGGCGTAGCACATTATATTGCTACAAAAATTTTGAATAAAGAATTAGCTTAAAGCTAATGAAAAACAAGTAGCAACAATATAAAATGTAATCTTGAAAAATCAGATTTTTAAACTTTTGATAAAATTAGGATCCTTGAAGAATAATCTTCAAGGATTTTTTTTGTTAAATGAATATTGTGTAAAGAATTTCGCAAGGAAATGATGAAAACATTTTTTTAATAATTTTCAAAGTGTATTTTTGTTTATCAAAAAAACGAATACCATGACAAAAAACATTTTTATCCTTGCCTTTTTAATTTTTTCTATTTCGGGCAGAAGCCAAACATTGAAATTAGAAGAAATAATGAAAGGAGAGTCTTTTATTGGAAATCAACCCACAAATGGACGCTGGTCTCTGGATGGTAAAAAAGTGTATTTTGAATGGAATCCCACAGATGATTTAGGTGCAAGTACTTATTCATGGCAAAAAGGAGCAGCAAAACCAGTTTTGGCTCAACCAAAAGAGGCTGCTTTTTCGAAACAGGATTTTAAAAGAAAACCAAATTCTGATGTTGTTTATTATACAGATAAAGGAGGTCTATATTCGTATACCATTAGCACAAAAGCGGTTAAGAAAATTATTCAGCAAAGTAACCCAATTTCAAATCTTGAATTAGGAAAAGACAATGCAATATTATTCTTTGAGCAAAATGATAATATCTTTAAATACAATATTAAAGAAGGAACAGTTCTTCAAATCACGAACTTTAACAAAGGTGTAAAAAAAGAAAAACTAGCAGATAAAGATTCTTTCTTAAAGACCCAACAAAAAGAATTATTCCAGTTTACTAGAGATGCAGCAGCTAAAAAACAATGGAATGTAGCTAAAGCCAAAGCTGTTAAATCTGATTTTGCAAAAGAATATTTTTATGGAAAAGATAATTTCTACAATCTAAAAGCGAATCCAAACGGAAATTTTGCCACTTTTAGTTTAGTAGAAGAATCTGACGTAAAAAAAGAAAAAATGGAAGTTTTTATAACAGATGATGGTTATAATCAAACTCCTGATACCAAAGAAAAAGTATCAACGGCTAATTTTGTAAAAACGAAATTCGGAATTTATTCTGTAGCAAAAGATACCGTTTACTTCGTGAATTTTTCTACTTTAAGCCATATTCAGGATACTCCTAAGTATTACGAATCGTATGAGAATTTAAAGAGCAAAGCCAAAGAAGATAAACTAATTACAAGTCAGGCCCCTGTGTATAACGAAGACGGATCTTTGGCAATTGTAGAGATTAGAAGTCAGGACAATAAAGACAGATGGCTGGCAAGTTTAAACCTTGAAAACGGTACATTTAAAGAAATCGAACATCAACATGATGATGCATGGATCGCTGGTCCCGGAATTCCGTCTTATTCTTTTGACTCTGGAGTTTTGGGTTTTCTTGCAGATAACGAAACGATTTATTTCCAGTCTGAAGCTACGGGATATTCGCATTTGTATACATATAATTTAAAATCGGGCAAGAAAACACAACTAACAACTG
This sequence comes from Flavobacterium sp. CSZ, assembly GCF_015350725.1. Taxonomy (NCBI): domain Bacteria; kingdom Pseudomonadati; phylum Bacteroidota; class Flavobacteriia; order Flavobacteriales; family Flavobacteriaceae; genus Flavobacterium; species Flavobacterium sp. CSZ. The sequence continues at coordinate 16,586 of NZ_JADKPQ010000025.1, read as the reverse complement.
GGAATTGGGAAGTTCGCGATGTAACATTATCTAAAGATAAAAAAGCATTTTACTTAACTACCAATACAACGCATCCTGGAAATAGAAATTTCTATAAATTAGCAGCAACAGGTGGGGCTTTAGAACCAATTTTAACAAAAGACGGAGCGCACGAAGTAGTAGTTTCTCCAGATGAAAAATCGCTTTTAGTTCGTTATTCGTATAAAAACATTCCATGGGATTTTTATATTGCCGACAATAAAAAGAATACGACTTTACAGCAAATATCATCTTCAGTATCAGAAAGTTTCAAAAACTATAAATGGAGAGAACCGGAAGTGATTACGTTTAAAGCACAAGACGGAACGCCTGTAAACGCGCGATTGTATGCTCCAAAAGCCGAAAACGCCAATAAAGCTGCTGTAATTTTTGTTCACGGCGCAGGTTATTTGCAAAATGCGCACAATTACTGGAGCAACTATTACAGAGAATATATGTTTCATAACATGTTAACTGATTTAGGTTACACAGTTTTGGACATCGATTATAGAGGAAGTGATGGTTACGGACGTGATTTTAGAACCGGAATTTACCGTTTTATGGGAGGAAAAGATTTATCTGACCATCTTGACGGAAAAAAAAATTTAGTAGAGAAATACGGAATTGATGCCAATAGAGTAGGTATTTACGGAGGCTCGTACGGTGGATTTATTACTCTAATGGGAATGTTGACGACTCCTGGCGAATTTGCTTCGGGTGCAGCTTTGCGTTCTGTTACAGATTGGGCACATTATAATCACGGATATACTGGAAATATTTTAAATTTTCCGGAAACAGATCCTGAAGCTTACAAAAAAAGTTCTCCTATTTATTATGCAGATAATTTAAAAGGAAATCTGGTAATGTTACACGGAATGGTAGATGATAATGTTGAATATAAAGACATTGTACGTTTGTCACAACGTTTTATCGAATTACAAAAAAAGAACTGGAGCCTGGCTTCGTTCCCAGTTGAATCTCACGGCTTTAAAGAAACCTATTCCTGGATTGACGAATATAGCAGAATCCTGAATTTATTTAATTCGACACTTTTGAAACAATAGTTTTCAGTCTTGGTTTTCAGTCGCGACGTAAAACAGTGATAGAGTATTTTGAATACACCAGTAAAACTTTGTCAAAGTTCAAGCAAAGATTTTGAAAGTATACTGAGACTGCGACTGCAAACTAAGACCGTAAACTGAATACTTAAAAACTTGCTTGCTCTTTTAATTAGTTTTAAATTTGCATTCATAAAAAACAACACAACTAAGAATAATGAGCAATACAATCACAACTACAAATTTTAATTTTCCAGATCAGAAATCAGTTTACCGCGGAAAAGTTAGAGAAGTTTACAACATCAACGACCAACTTTTGGTAATGGTAGCAACAGACAGACTTTCGGCTTTTGACGTGGTTTTGCCAAAAGGTATTCCGTACAAAGGGCAAATCCTGAATCAGATTGCGACGCGATTTATGGAACTGACAGAAGATATTGTACCAAATTGGTTGATTGCGACTCCGGATCCTAACGTTGCTGTTGGGCATTTATGCGAACCTTTTAAAGTAGAAATGGTAATTCGCGGTTATCTTTCAGGACATGCTGCCCGCGAGTATGCTGTAGGAAGAAGACAAATTTGCGGTGTAACAATGGCAGAGGATCTAAAAGAAAATGATAAATTTCCTGAACCTATTATAACCCCAACTACAAAAGCAGATAATGGTTCTCATGATGAAGATATTTCTCGTGAAGATATTCTGGCTAAAGGAATTGTTACAGAGGAAGATTATATCGTATTAGAAAGATTTACTCGTGATTTGTTTCAGAGAGGTACTGAAATTGCTGCAGAACGCGGATTGATTTTAGTAGATACTAAATACGAATTTGGAAAAACAAAAGAAGGTGTTATTGTTTTAATTGATGAAATTCATACACCGGATTCTTCTCGTTATTTTTATGCAGATGGATATCAGGAAAGACAACAAAAAGGAGAAGAGCAAAAACAGTTATCTAAAGAATTCGTTCGTCGTTGGTTGATCGAAAATGGTTTTCAGGGTCAGGACGGACAACAAATTCCGGAAATGACAGATGCTTACATAGAATCAGTTTCTGAAAGATATATTGAGTTATATGAAAATATTTTGGGAGAGAAATTCGTTAAAGCAGATATTGCTAATATCGATCAGCGTATTGAGAAAAACGTAATTGAATACCTTGCAAATAAAGAATAATTTTTGGTTTAAGTACTTATTTAAGCCATAAGTTTATTAAAAAAAAATGCCTTGTTATAGTAATAGCAAGGCATTTTCTTTTGTGCAAAATTGATAAAAGGCAAAAAAAAGCAACACAAACCGTTTGATGATTATAGTAAAAGTTCATTTTAGAATAAAGGCTGTAGAGAAGTAAAGAGAAGTGCAATAAAGGGTTTGTCCGGGTTGCACTTTTTTTATTTATAATTTTTTTTTGCCTTTCAGTGTAACGTATTGGATTGTTTAGACGACTACTATAGTAATCAAAAAAAATTAAGAATGACATTTAAGCATTAATTTAATTTTTACATCAATCATATAATCATCAATCAACATGAAAAAATCAGTAATTATTCTAGGTATAGCCATTGCTATGTCTACACAGGCGTTAAAAGCATCGAATGCCAAGCTATTAGTAAAAGATCCAATCTCTTCTCCCGCTGATGAAGTATCGTCTCTACATTACGCCGTATGTGAAGGAGATATTGAAAAGGTTAAAAAATTAATTGAATACGGAACCAATGTAAATAAGTTGGTCAGAGATATGTCACCTTTGATGTTGGCAGCCCGTTTTAATAAATTTGAAATTATTAAAGTTTTATTGGCTAGCGGAGCTAATCCCCGAATTGAGAATGAAAAAGGTTTAAGAGCAATAAATTTCGCAGAGTACGCAAAAGCAACCGAATCTATCGCTATTTTGAAAAATGCAAAATAAGACTAAATAAAAAAGCATCAGTTATAACTGATGCTTTTTTATTTATTAGAGGTATAAATTATTTCTCTACTTTATCCTTTAGATTTTCAAGACCTTTTTGTAAATCGTTACCAATCATCTGATCCATTCTCATCATAGGCAGCATGATATTCATTGGGTAGGGGATAACGCCATTAATTCCCCATTTTACTTTGGTCTGATTTCCTGCAACAGTTTCTGTAGACATAAACCCAACCGCGGTATCTTCCATTGGTTTTTTGAAACGTAAAGCAAAATCAATACGTTTTCCTTCGGTTATGTTTGTAATTTCCTGCTCGCCAACACCAACTTCTTTTACTTCACTTTCCCAGGCAGATTTAGAACCAACAGCTCCATCAGTTCCACTGTAAGTTACTTTCATTTTCGGATCAGTATTAGCCCAAACACTAAATTCGTTTTGATTCTTTAGAGATCTTACATAATTAAAAACACTGTCAGCAGGTTTATCAATGGTGATTTCTCTTTCTATAGTATAATTTTTAGGCATAATATAAGCCGCAATTAATACAATCGCTATAATCAGAATCAGGATTACCAGAATTTTTTTGATGATTCCCATAATTTGTGGTTTTTAGGGTTAGTACATGTTTTTTGTTATGGATATAAGGGTAATATACTTGTTTTAAAGGTGTTTAATTACAGTAAAGTTAAAAAAGTAAAGTTTTGAATTTGTGAAATTTCTATTTTTTTGATGATTTTTTGTTTAAATTTTAATTTCACTGTAACGTTTTTGATTTATCTGCGTCTATTATACAGAAGCTAGAAAGAGATAACGTAAACTTTAAGCTTAAACGACATTTGTTATCCAAACGTTAAGAATTAGTTAAAACATAGTACTTTGTTATGCATAATACGGTAATTAGCATTACATTTACATAGAATTTAAAAATCATCATTAATCAATCAATAATTAACAATCAATCATTATGAAAAATTCAATCATTTATTTAGGAGTAGCTCTAGTTGCATTTGCAAATGTTTCAATGGCATCAAATCAAACATCATTTGTACAACCACAAATGGAAATCGTACACAGTTTCTCAACTCCACTAAATGTGGCAGTAGGTAAAGGAGATCTTGAATTTGTTAAAAAATTAATAGAATACGGAGCTGACGTAAATGAAATTTCAGAAAATCTGTCCCCTTTGATGATAGCTGCACGCTATAACAAAGTAGAGATTCTAAAAGTTTTATTAGCCAACGGAGCAAAAGCATCTGTTAGAAATGAAAAAGGGTTTACAGCTCTGAAATATGCAGAATTATCAAATGCAACAGAAGCTATTGCCATTTTAAAAGATTTAAAATAAAAGTTTAAATCGAGTTTTGAGTTAGTATATAAAAACGACCTTCATTGAGCAGTAGGTCGTTTTTTTTATTGGATTATTTTTAGCCCCGATGCAAGAGAAAATCCTTTTTTCCGCCGCGGCGGAAAAAAGATTTGGAAGGAAAGCGGAAATAGCTCCTAAAAAACAGAATACTCTTAAAAGTCTATTTTTTGAATTTGCTTATCTTGTATTTTCGAAAACAGAATCAATCCTGTAATTGCCCCAATCGTTGCAAATAACATATCAGATTGCGTATCCCAGACATAACCCTGAGTTCCTAAAAATGCATCGCCGCCATCTCCAGTTGCTATCGATACAAACCATTCAATAAATTCGTACGCTGCGCTTATAGCCAGACAAATGGAAACTATAATAAAGTTGAAGAAACTTTGATTGGCAATTACTTTTTTACGAATAAATAGTTCTCTTATAATCATTGCCGGAACCAAGCCCTGAGCAAAATGACCTACTTTATCATAATTATTTCTGCTTTGATGAAAAACTTCTTTAATGTAATCAAAAAACGGAACTTCGGCATACGTATAATGCCCTCCAATAAACAGAATAATACAGTGAATTAAAATTAGGGTATAGGTAAAATTGGTGAATCTGAATTTTTTAAAAGTAAAAGCTAAAATCACAAAGCCAATAATTGCTGGAATTACTTCAAGAAAGCAAGTAAATCCTTCTTTTGGATTTATGATCGAGGCGAGTAAAGAGAGAAAGAAAATGGTAATCAAAAAATAGATGTATTTCATAAAATGGGCTTATATTAAAATTTTTGGTGCAAGATATAAACTAAAACTTGTTAAAATTAAAAAAAGCACCATTAAAAATAATGATGCTTTTTTTCTTTCAAACCTAATCAAATTAATTTAACTAATTAATCTATCTTCAATTTCTTTATTCGATGGGAATATGTTTTTTGCGGTTGAACACCCAAAATATAATCGGGAAAACCAAAAGGGTTAAAACGGTGGCCGTAATTAGTCCTCCGATAATAACAATTGCTAGTGGTTTTTGAGACTCAGAACCAATTCCGGTTGAAATTGCTGCAGGCATTAAACCTATAGAGGCCATAAGCGCGGTCATTACCACTGCTCTTGTTCTGGCTTTTACACCTCTGAATATCGATTCTTCGAGTGTGAACTTGGCTTTTAGATTATGATGAAATTCGGATATCAGAATAACTCCATTTTGAATACAAATTCCGAGCAGGGCAATAAAACCAACTCCTGCAGAGATTCCGAAATTCATTCGGGTAAGATGCAAAGCAATAATTCCCCCAATAATCGCAAAAGGAACATTAGCCAAAACAAGCAACGAATCCTTGATATTTCCGAATAAAATAAACAAGAGAACAAATATCCCAATTAAACTGATAGGAACCACCTGAGCCAAACGCGCACTGGCACGAACCTGGTTTTCAAATTCTCCTGTCCATCCTACAGTATAACCGGTTGGAAGTTTCATTTTAGCTACTTTTGCCTGCGCTTCTGCAATGGTACTTCCTAAATCACGATCACGAACAGAGAATTTTACCCCGATAAAACGTTTGGTGTTATCTCTGTAAATAAAAGCGGGACCTGTTATGGTTTTTAAATCTGAAATTTCTTTTAATGGAATTTTAATTCCGCTAATGGTTGGAACTTTAAGTTCTGCAATATCAGTTTCATCTTTACGATATTCTTTAGAAAAACGAACTCTGACATCAAACTTTTTATCGTCTTCATATTTCTCCGTTGCTGTTTTTCCTCCAAAAGCTAATTCTAAAACAGCCTGTGCATCACTTAATGTTACTCCGTAAGCCGCCATTTTATCTCTGTCAAGCACAACACTTATTTCAGGCTGACCAACATTTCTTAGAATTCCGGCATCTTTTATACCCGGAATATTTTTTATCTGAGCTAAAACTTCATTTGACAATTCATCTAATTTATCCAGATCATCTCCATAAATCTTAACAGCATTTGAGGCTTTAAAACCTGCCACAGATTCGGCTACGTTATCAATTACGGGTTGCGAATAATTATAGGTGATTCCCTGATGAACACGTAGTTTTTCATCCATTTCATTGATTAAATCATCCATACTAATTTTTCGCTTCCATTCTGATTTTGGTTTTAAATCAACCTGAAGTTGTATAAAACCAAATCCATTAGGATCCGTTCCGTCATTACTTCGTCCGGTTTGTGATAAAACATTTTTTACTTCAGGAAAACTTTCCAGATCTTTTCTAATTATTGCAGCCGTTTTTACACTTTCAGGCAATGAAGTACTCATAGGTAATTCTGCTGTAACCCATAAAGCACCTTCGTTTAATTGTGGCAAAAACTCTGTTCCTAAAAACGTCGCCGAAAAGAAAACCACGACCAAAAGTGAGATGGAACCAATAAGGGTTTGTACTTTATGTTTAAAAGTCCAGGCAAAACTTTTGCCTACAATTCGATCCCAGAAATTAACAAACGGATTGTTTTTTTCTTTTACATTTTTATTTAAAAGGATATGAGATAAAACAGGAACTAAAGTCAGGGTAAAAAGTAATGCACCCATTAAAGCAAAACCTAATGTATAGGCCAGGGGAGAGAACATTTTTCCTTCGACTTTCTGGAATGAGAATATGGGTAATAAAGCGGTAATAATAATCAATTTAGAAAAGAAGATGGCTTTCCCCATTTCGGCTCCGGTTTTCTTAATTAAACTTCCTTTGGCAATTTTATTATATGCTGTCATTCCTAATTGATGCGCCCTATGATCTAAGACGACAAATAATCCTTCGACCATTACCACGGCACCATCAATAATAATCCCGAAATCGACCGCACCTAAACTCAGTAAGTTAGCGCTCATTCCCATCATTTTAAGGCACAAAAAGGCGAATAATAAAGAGAGCGGAATCACAATCGAAACCGTAAAGGTAGTCCTCCAGTCGGCCATGAAAAGAAATACAACACAAGTAACCAGAATAATACCTTCGAATAAGTTGTGCATTACAGTTTCGGTCGTGAAATTCATTAAATTATCACGATCGTAAAAAGTCACTAATTTGATGTCTTTTGGAAGAACATTATCGTTCAGGTCCTTTATTTTTGCTTTAATTAATGCCAGGGTTTCCTGAGGATTTTCGCCTTTTCGCATCACGATGATACCCTCGACAACATCATCATTCTTACCTAATCCGGTTTGTCCAACTCTCGGCATGGCGCTTTCATAAACCGAAGCCAGGTTTTTTACTAAAATAGGATTTCCGTTTGCATCATCAACAATAATGTTTTCTATATCCTGAATCGATTTTAAAAGCCCAACCCCGCGAACAACAAAGGCCTGACCGTTTTTTTCTATGATATCTCCACCAACATTTAAGTTTCCTCCGTTTACAGCATTATAAACCTGAAGAGGTGTAATATTGTATTTTGCCAATTTTATCGGGTCAACACCAACTTCATACGTTTTGGTTTGCCCTCCAAAAACATTCAAATCTGCAACACCGGGAACAGAACGAAGCTGTTTGTCGATCACCCAGTTTTGGTAAGTTAATAACTCCCTACTATCCCTGCTGTCACTTTTTACAATATATCTGAAAATCTCACCCGTAGGCCCGTAAGGCGGCTGAACATCTGGTTCGACATCATCGGGAAGCGAGACATTTTTTAATAAATTATTGACCTGCAAACGGGCAAAAGTATCATCGACACCATCATCAAAAATAATTTTGATAACCGATAAACCAAACATCGTAATACTACGAACGCTTGTCTTTTTTTGAACCGAGTTCATCGAGATCTCGATAGGCGAGGTTACAAAACGTTCTACTTCTTCGGCACTTTTTCCGTTCCATTGCGTAATGATGATGATTTGAGTATTCGTTACATCCGGAAATGCGTCAATAGGCATATTTTTGAAAGAAATAAACCCGGCTACTGCCAATAATCCTACCCAGAAAAAGGTAAACGCTTTATTCTTAAGCGAAAAAGCAATAATATTTCTTATGAATTTGTTCATTTTAAAAAGTATTTTTAATGATGAATTTTTATTTTTTAAATTATATTTTCATTTTAAGCTTAGAACTCTGTATGGAAGCGTAATGCAAAAAACTGAACAGGACCTCTGTCTTTGTTATAAGCGGGATTCATTGCAAATTGGTAATCCGGAGAAAGTGTGATATGGGTTTTTGGAACCAAAAACGAATAGAAAACTTCTACGATTTGTTCTATTCCATAATTTAAAGTGCCGTCACCAATCATAAAACCATTTCCGCCCAATTTTTGATATTCTTCATGCGGATTTGATAATCCATTGGCAACAACTGCAATACCGGCAAAATCATCTTTACGGTTCCACATTTTTCCTTTTAGATTAATACCTAATTGTGCAGACCGGTCAATTTCTGTAAAGGCCCAGGTTTCATTTTTACCGTCATTGTAACTCATTCTTGCAAAAAGTCCCCAATTATCACCATGTGTATAATCCATATTCAAACCAATACCGTATTTTGTTCTGCCTTCTTGTCTGGTACTTTTGATATCAGGAGTGGTTACAAAATTTGAATTGGCTTCATCGTAGTTTCCCATTCCTGCTACATTTCGAAATCCTAGTAACTTAATAATGCTGGTGTCATTATTTGCAAAAACTATTTTCTTCTCAATTTCTATGTTTATCGCATTAGAGTCATTAAAACTAAATTCAACATTTGGACCATTTGCATACGTTGGTAAAGCCGATAACGCAGCTCTTACCTGCCAGGTGTCAAATTGATAATTTGCGTATAATCCATCGGTATATCCGCGGGTGTTTGCAGCATAATCCCAGGCTCCGTGGGTCATCAAAGACCAATTCAAAAACTGTAGTCTTGGATCGTGCGAATAATTATTATTATCGAAATAATCAGATAATCCGAATTTTCCAAAAACCAATTGCAATGATTTGTTATTTCGGAACTGAAATTTTTGTTCCAATAGCATTCTTGCTACATACACAACAGGCTTGGTATCTCCAATTCTAAAGGTTTCTCCGTTAGGAAATCCACCTAATCCTCTGGCTTGAGACAAACCCTGACCGCCTGACATTTCAGGATTAGAAGTTGCAGTCGCCCCTTTCCAGAGCGGAAGATCGAAATACAAAGTTGATGTTAATGACAAAGCGCTTTCTTCTTTGGGATTCATACTATTTGTTCCGGAATAATCACCATGAAAACCTGGGTGATACTGATAGATAGACGTCATTTGAAATTTTAGACTATATTTTCGTATCGAATCTGTTTCTTGTGAAAATGACAGCACTGAAATAAACAACGTTGCAAAACTCAATATGCTTGCAGATTTTCCCATGTAATTATTCGTTTAAAGCGCGGTAAATAAATAACTGATTATTGGTAATTACTTTTTCATTTTCTTTTAAACCTTTAGAAATATAGGTTATATCACCAACGACTCTGTAAACATCTACTTGTCTTGTTTCGATGTTATTACGATCTTTAAAAATCATAACAAAGTTTTTACTTTTATCAAAAACAATGGCCTTACTAGGTACGGCTATCATAGACTCTCCTTCGCTGTAAGATAGTTTGATATTGGCATTCATATCCGGTTTTAGCATATAGCCAGGATTCTGTAATTTTATACGTGCCTGCATTGCTTTAGTTTCCGGATCAATAACGTTGAAGATTTTATCTACTTTTCCTTTAAAAACTTTATCAGGGTAACTTAATGTGGTAACATCAGCATCAATACCCAATTTTACTTTATTAATGTCAATTTCATTGATATTGGCTAAAGCCCAAACTTCACTGATCTCAGCAATATCAAAAATGTTTTCAGAACGATCGTTTCGTAAAAGCATATCCTGATTGATGCTTTTTTGAATAATAAAACCACTAATCGGGGCCGTTACTTCATAAATAGAACCCGCCTTGATGTTGTAGATTTTATATGTTTCCTGAACTTTACTTAATTGCGATTGGGCCTTATTTACTTCAGATTTTGCCTGAAGAACATCGCTCTCAGAATTTAATTTTCCGTCGAATAATTCCTGAGCCACTTTTAATTGGTTTTTAGCCACCAATAGATCGTTTTTAGCATCGATAGATTGTTTTTCAAAATCAGCAATATCGGTACTTTTTATCGTAGCCAGTACTTGCCCTTTACGTACATAATCTCCAAGTTCTACATTTACTTTGATTACATTTCCACCAACAAGCGGGTAAACGTCGATCATTTTATTATTATCAGCTGTGATTTTTCCGTAAAAGCTCAAAACGTTTTTTACAGGCTGTGTTTGCGCTTCGGCTGTAGTGGTAGTCTTTAGCATCGAATCGCTTAAAGCAAAAGAGGTATTGGTATCAGGATTTTCTACTTCCTTTTTGCAGCTTGCGATTGATAAACTCACAAGAGCAATTCCTATAATTAGTTTATATTTCATTTTGTTTAGTTTTAGAATAAGTCTTTGTTGATGGTACTATTTAATTCTTCGCCCGAAAGCACTACTTTTTTCTTTAATTCATTTACCAGAATAGAAGCCTGATTGTAGCTTTCCATAAAATCAGTAAATTCTAATAAACTGATATTTCGTTTCTGAAAGTTGGTCAGGATTCCGTTGTACACAGCTTCAAAGTCTGAATTAACAGTAGGTTTTATCACAATATAGTTTTTACGGGATTCATCCCATTTGTTCCATGCTGATGTAATTTCAGTTTGTAATTGCAAGTCAAAATTTTGCTTCTCAATTTTTGATTGTTCTAAAATCGTTTGTGCATATTTAATATTTCCTCTGTTTTTATTCCAAAGAGGTAACGGAATTCCAAGAGTCAAGTTAGCTTCTTTATTAAAAGCTCCACTTCGTTGATCATAATTGGCCCCAAGAGTAAGATCCGGAATCGAAAGAGATTTTTGCCATTTTACATTGATTTCGTTTGATTCAATATCCTTTTGCTTGGCTAAATAATCCGGACGATTGGCAATTGCTTCATCCTGAAACGTTTTAAGGTCAAACGGAATTGTTACGAGGTATTTATTAAATTCCTCTTTAGAGATATCAGGAACAATGTTTTCAGCTGAATTCAATAATAGTTTTAAGTTGGCTTGTTCTTCTATATTTTCATTGACAACTTCCATGCGCTCATTTTTAAAATTCAAATAAAGCGATTGTAAACGAACAAGATCTCTTAAAGGAATATTTCCCTTTTGTACCTGAACAGAATAAGAGTTGATCAAATCTTCGATATGAGCAAGCTGATTGTCAGTAGTTTCGAGACTTTTTTTGTTGTAATACACCGTAAAAAAACTCTTTCTTAATTGCAGTTTTAACGTCCTTAATAAATCATTAAACTGTAGCTCTGCTAATTTTTCATTGGTTTGAGCCAGTTTTATTTCGTTACGTTTTTTTCCGCCTAAATAAATTAGTTGCTCAATACCAAATGCTTTTTGACCTTGTTTACCAATATCAAAATATTGATTCCTTTCAGGATTGTAAGCATTCAGTTCTGCTGTAAGTGTGGGATTGTCCCAAATTCGGGACTGAATTGTTAGTGCTTTTGATGCATCGATATTATATTGCGATGCCAACAAAAAAAGATTGTTTTTAAGAAATTGGCTTTCACAGTCTTGAAGGGTGACTGTTTTTTGAGCCAAAACTACCGGACCAAAAAGTACAAGTAGGAATGCACAGAGTTTTCTCATTGTATTATTTTTAACTATACAAATATGCTATCACCAGACTTTAAGACTCCTTAAAATCTACCTTAAAAATACCTTAAAATAATTTAAAAATGAAAAAATAACTGAAATAAATTCGTGTTAATGTCTGTAATTATGTAAGTTATGGTTGCCTTGTGCAATGTTAAGATGCGTTGCACAATACGCAAACCAAGGCCAAATCCTGAAGTTCCCTTTGAATTTTCGCCACGCATAAAAGGCTGAAAAAGGATTTTTTGTTCATTTTCGTTTAGCGTGTCTCCGGTGTTAGAAATAGAAATGATTAAGGTATCATCCTGAGTACTAATAATAACTTTTGCTTGTTTGTTATCAGAGTAAACACAAGCATTTTTAAGCACGTTACTTATAGCAATTTCCAATAAGTTTTTATTGCCTTGTATTTCTAAAGCAGTATCCATATTGTCGCTTTCTTCTATTTCGAACAAAATTAAAAACTCAGGATAGCTTTTATTTAAATTCTCTATAGCAGAAAATAATATTTCATCCATACGATGAACTTCATTATTTTCATGTTTTTTATTGTCTATTTTAGATAAAATCAATAATGAATTAATTAATTCAGTTAATTGATTTACGTCAGACAAAATATTTCTTAAGAAACTCTTTCTCTCAATGCTTGTATTAGTGTCAGCGATTACATTTTCTATTTGCGATGTAATTCTGGATAGGGGAGTTCTAAGTTCATGAGAAGCATGTGCGGTAAATTCTTTCTGTCTTTGGTAAGAGATTTCGATCCTGTCCATCATAAAATTGAATTCGTTCGCAATCAAATCAATTTCATCTTTATTGCTTTTAGATTCTACACGAGTATCAAGATTATTCTCGTTTATATTCTTTATTTTCTGATGAAAAGTATTTAGCGGACTCATTATTTTTTTAACCGTAATCGAGGTAATTATCCAGCAAATACATGTAAAGAGGATATAAGAAACTATGAGCGTATATCTTAGAAACAGCAACCTACGTTGACCAAAATTATCTGTGGCCGATATTAAAGCATAAAAATCCCTGTCTTTGGTATCGTAAAAAACACCATAAACCTCATAGTTTCCTTGTTTTTTAAAAAAGGTTTTGTGCTTTTTTAAATATTTTAAATCATCGATCGACCATTTAATTTTTGCATCATCAATACTACTATAGATAAGTTTGTAGTTAGAATCAAAAACCAGTGTTTTCTCATCGTATAGTTTATTGATCGAGTTTTGATCAATCATCTTCAAAAGCTGATTGTCGATTTCTTTTACATTTACAAGAAGTTTGATATTTGAGAGCGCTTTAATTTCAAGGCGATCTCTAAATTCGTCTTTCCGGAAATTAGAATATAAAACAAATATCAAAGTAGAAGCTAACCCAAAAAGGATTGTAAATAATAAACTTACTAAAAGTGATATTCGATTTTTTAATGTCATTCCTGATCGCTCAAATAATATCCGTAACCCACCTTGGTCCGGATAAGTTTTATTTCATGGTCCTTATCTATTTTTTTTCTCAAAAAATTAATATATACCTCAATCGTATTCTGATTCGTTTCGATATGATAATCCCAAAGTTTTTCGGCTATAAACTGTTTAGATAGCACTTTTCCTTTGGCATGAGCCAAAATCAAAATTAGTTTAAATTCCTTTGGAGTCAGTTTGATCTCTTCGCCTGAGCGAAAAATTTTCATATCATCTTCCAGAATTTCTAAATCGTTTATGATAATCTTGTTTTCACTTTGCTGCGGAATCTCTTTTCGTCTCAAAAGCGATGAAATGCGGGCATACAATTCTTCAAAATGAAAAGGCTTCACCAAATAATCGTCGGCACCATTATCAAAAGAAGATAATTTATCCTCGATATCACTAAAAGCAGTTAGCATAATGATTGGTGTTTTTTTATCAACTTCACGAATCCCTTTGCAAACCTCAATTCCGTTTGTACCGGGAACATTGATATCAAGAACAATTAAATCATAATTGTAAGGAAAATATTTTTTTAATAATAAACTACCATCATAATAAGGGAAACACTCGAATCCTTTTGTGGTAAAGAACGCTGAGATTTCTTTAGATAAAGTAAAATCGTCTTCGAGTAATAATATCTTCATGCAACTATTATATTTGCAAATTCGACTATTAAAAAAAATAACCGAATTTGCGTTTTTCAATCAGTTGTTATTAAAATAAGAAAAAGTTTCATTGTTTTCAATTTTCAGTAACGATTCATAAATCAACTGAATCACATTTTCTACATCTTCTCTATGAACCATTTCTACAGTTGTATGCATATAGCGCAAAGGCAAAGAAATCAATGCCGATGCCACACCGCCATTACTATAAGCAAAAGCATCAGTATCAGTTCCTGTAGCGCGAGAAGTTGCATGACGTTGAAACGGGATTTTATTCTCTTCGGCAGTATCCACAATCAAATCACGAAGTTTGTTTTGAACCGCAGGAGCATAAGCAATAACGGGACCTTTACCCATTTTAAGATCACCTTCAACCTTTTTATCAATCATAGGTGTAGTTGTGTCGTGGCAAACATCAGTTACAATAGCAACATTAGGTTTAATAGTCTGAGCGATCATTTCAGCACCACGCAAACCAATTTCCTCCTGAACAGAATTCACAATATATAATCCAAATGGAAGTGTTTTGTTGTTTTCCTTTAATAAACGAGCCACTTCGGCAATCATAAAACCACCCATTCTGTTATCAATAGCACGACAAACAAATTTGTTTTCGTTCAAAATCATAAATTCATCAGGATAAGTAATCACGCAGCCTACATGCACGCCCATTTCCAGAACCTGCTCTTTGGTCTCACAACCTAAATCAATAAAAATATTACTAATTTTCGGAGCCTCTTCCTTATCACGCAAACGCGTATGAATCGCCGGCCAGCCAAAAACACCCTTTACAATACCTTTTTTAGTATGAATGTGAACCCTTTTCGATGGAGCAATCTGGTGATCAGATCCACCATTTCTAATAACATATAATAATCCATCATCAGTAATGTAGTTCACATACCATGAAATTTCATCTGCATGTCCTTCAATAACCACCTTAAAAGGCGCATCAGGATTAATAACCCCCACAGCAGTTCCGTAAGTATCCGTAATAAAAGTGTCTACATAAGGTTTTAAATAATTCATCCAAAGTTTTTGCCCTTCGCTTTCATATCCGGTAGGCGAGGCGTTATTTAGGTAGCTTTCCAGGAAAGCAATCGAGGTATCTTTTAAGATAGATTCTGTGCTCATAAAAATATTTTTTTGCTAATTTATAAATTTGGTATTAGAGTTGTGTATAAATATATAATTTTACACTTAAATTATGATTCAATGAGATTCACCTACTGCATTTTATTCTTTATATTGATTTCGTTAACAAGTCAAGCTCAGGTTACACCCAAAGAAAACCAACAAATGGGTTACATCTTAACTGAGCAAGACTCCATTTTAAACGATACAATCCAATTGCCCGAGATTATTATTTCGAAAGAAAAACTCGATCCCGAAGCGCAAAAGCAATTTCTTATCCTTCAAAACAGGGTATATAAAGTATATCCCTACGCAAAACTAGCTGCAGATAGGTTAACAGCCCTTAATAGTGGAATGGCACGTTTGAAAACCAATCGTGAAAAGAAAAAGTACTTTAAAATAGTAGAAGACTACCTTAATAATGAATTCGAAGCAAGGCTTAAAAAGCTTTCCCGTAAACAAGGTCAAATTCTGGTTAAGCTTGTTCACAGACAAACCGGCATTACTACATACGAATTAATCAAAACCCTAAAAAGTGGTTTCAAAGCCTTTGTATCCAATACAACAGCCAATTTATTCGACATTAGCCTAAAAACCGAATACAAACCCTATGAAGTCAATGAAGATTATTTAATAGAAACCATTCTCCTCAGAGCATTTGAATCCGGCCGTTTAGTAAATCAAAAATCAGCCAATCCCGTAAACTACGATGATCTAATGAATCATTGGGAAGCAAAAGCAAAAACACTAAATAAAAAATAACCTTCCTAATATATAAGGTAAGATTTCAATCACCTAACCCGACAGTTTTCCAAAAGCTGTCGGGTTTATTTTTGCTAGCTATATATAAGAGTAGTTCTCAGTCCACAAAACGTGACAGGTTTTTAAAACCTCAAGGGTTTACTATGAATTCAGTTTAGAATTTGGAATTTTAAAAATTTTGTAATTTGAATAAGGAACCTAATCCCGCTATCCATTCCAATCTTTTGTGCTGAACCCCGGCACAAAGAGATTTCTACTACTATCGGGGCTAGGGGAGCAGCTTCCAAAAGAAATTCAGTGCAATAAAGAGACTGGCTTCAGAAGAAAACCAGCTCCCAAAATCAAAGCTTAGCGCCTTTGCGTCTTTGCGAGATTAATAAAGCAAGTCAAAATCCAGCTTTGTGTCTTATATAAGACTCACGGCAAACCAGAAAAACCAAGAAAAAACAAACCTTCGCGTCTTAGCGTCTTCGTGGTTCAACCACCCCAACCACCCCAACCACCCAAAACAGGCAAAACTCCAAAGC